>JAODMW010000012.1 GCA_025464815.1 Microbacteriaceae bacterium
GGATCAGGGCCTCGGTGAAGCCGAAGCGGTTCTCGTAGACAGTCTCGTGGACGATCGAGACGCCCTCGGCCTGGGTCAGGGCGACGATCAGCGGCTGCTGCCAGTCCGTCATGAAGCCGGGGTGCACATCCGTCTCGATCGTGACGGGTTTGAGTTCCCCGCCCGGGTGGTAGAACCGGATACCGTCGTCTTCGACGTCGAAGGCCCCGCCGACCTTGCGGAACACGTTCAGGAAGGTCATGAGTTCCGACTGCTTCGCGCCCTCCACGAAGATGTCGCCCTTGGTCACGAGGGCGGCAGCGGCCCAGCTGGCCACCTCGTTGCGGTCGAAGAGCGCCCGGTGCTTGTAGCCCTCGAGGCGGTCGACGCCCTCGATCAGGATGACGCGGTTGGGCTCGACCGAGATGATCGCGCCCATCTTCTGCAGGATGGCGATGAGATCCATGATCTCCGGCTCGATCGCCGCGTTGGTCAGCTCCGTGGTGCCCTTCGCGCGCACCGCGGAGAGGAGCACCTGCTCAGTCGCGCCCACGCTCGGGTATGGCAGGGTGATGTTCGCACCGTGCAGGCCGTCGGGAGCCGTGATGTAGATGCCCTCGTAGCTCTTGTCGACGATGGCACCCATGGCGCGCAGCGCGTCGAGGTGGAAGTCGATCGGGCGGTCGCCGATGCGGCAGCCACCGAGGTCGGGGATGCGCGCCTCGCCGAGGCGGTGCAGCAGCGGCCCGCAGAACAGGATCGGGATGCGGCTGGAACCCGCGTGAGCGTCGATCTCGGCGAAGTGGGCCTTCTCCACATTGCTCGTGTCGAAGAGCATCTCGCCGGGAACCGGGGTGGAGACGATGACGCCGTATACCTCGAGAAGCCCGCGGACGACCTCGACGTCGCTGATGTCGGGAACGTCGCGGAGCACGCTCGGGGTCTCCCCGAGAAGCGCTGCCACCATCGCCTTGGTTGCGAGATTCTTCGCGCCGCGAACCGCGATCCGGCCCTTGAGGGGGTTGCCGCCGGTGATCGTGATTTCGTCCGACTTCAATCCGACTCGCTCACCAGCCTTTTGGGCGTCCTTCACAAGGGGGTTCATTCATTCACCTGCACTTAGTCGTTTCGCAAAGCGTGTTGTACCGGGAGTGTTCTCGGTCGCCACGATTCGCGGGCGAGTTCGAACTGTGTGATCTGCGCCTCGTCGCGCAGTGTCAGGCCTATGTCGTCCAGCCCTTCGAGCAGCCGCCACCTAGTGTAATCATCGATGTCGAAAGGAACAGTGAGGTCGCCGACGCTCGCTGTTTTTGCGACAAGGTCGACCGAGGCTTCTATTCCGGGATCGGCTTCGATGATGCGGAAGATCTTCTCGAGGGCATCCTCGCTGATCTGGCCGGTGAGCAGACCCTGCTTGCCGGAGTTGCCACGGAAGATGTCGCCGAAGCGCGGGCTGAGCACGGCGTCGAAGCCGTAGTCGCGCAGGGCCCAGACGGCGTGCTCACGGCTGGATCCCGTGCCGAAATCCGTTCCGGCAAACAGGATGCGGGCGCCCGCGAATTCCGGCCTGTTGAGCACGAACTCCGGGTCCTGGCGCCAGGCGTAGAAGAGCGCGTCGTCGAAACCGGTCTTGGTCACCCGTTTGAGGAAGACGGCAGGGATGATCTGGTCGGTGTCCACATTGGAACGCTCGAGCGGCATCGCAACACCCGTGACGGTGGAGATCTTGTCCATTACGCGTTCACCTCCGTGCTCGACGGTACACCGGCATTCCCCAGATCCCAGGGGCTTGACAGCGTGCCGCGAATTGCCGTCGCCGCGGCCACGAGCGGCGATACGAGGTGAGTACGCCCGCCCTTGCCCTGTCGGCCCTCGAAGTTGCGGTTGGAGGTGGAGGCACAACGTTCACCCGGCGCAAGCTGGTCGGGATTCATGCCGAGGCACATCGAGCAGCCGGCAAAACGCCATTCGGCTCCGAATTCCTCGACGATCTTGTCGATTCCCTCGGCCTCTGCCTCGATGCGCACTCTGGCGCTTCCTGGCACGACCATGACGCGCACGCCATCCGCCTTCTTCTGGCCCTTGATGATCGAGGCGAAGGCACGCAGGTCTTCGATACGGCTGTTGGTGCACGACCCCATGAAGACCGCGTCGACCCTGATGTCTTTGAGCGGGGTTCCCGCCTCGAGGTCCATGTATTCGAGGGCGCGCTCGGCGGAGGCACGCTCGTTCGGGTCGATGATCGTCGACGGATCGGGGATGTTCTCGCTTAGCGATGCGCCCTGCCCCGGATTGGTCCCCCAGGTCACGAAGGGCTCGAGCTCATTCGCGTCGAGGAATACCTCGGCGTCGAAGACCGCGTCGTCGTCGGTGACGAGGGTGTTCCAGTATTCGACCGCGGCATCCCAGTCGGCACCCTTCGGCGCGTGGGCGCGGCCTTCGAGGTAGTCGTAGGTCGTCTGGTCCGGCGCCACCATTCCGGCGCGGGCGCCCGCCTCGATCGACATGTTGCAGATGGTCATGCGGCCATCCATGGACAGCGAACGGATGGCGCTGCCCCGGTATTCGAGCACATAGCCCTGCCCGCCGCCGGTGCCGATCTTCGCGATGACGGCGAGGATGATGTCCTTGGCCGTCACCCCTGGACGCAGCGCGCCCTCGACCGTGATCGCCATGGTCTTGAAGGGTGTGAGCGGCAGGGTCTGCGTCGCGAGAACATGCTCGACCTCGCTGGTTCCGATGCCGAAGGCCATCGCCCCGAAGGCGCCATGGGTGGAGGTGTGGCTATCCCCGCAGACGACGGTGATGCCCGGCATCGTGAGCCCCAGCTGCGGGCCGACGACGTGGACGATGCCCTGCTCGACATCGCCGAGGGAGTGCAGTCGCACGCCGAATTCCGCGGCGTTCCTGCGGAGGGTGTCGATCTGCGTACGGCTGGTGAGATCGGCGATCGGCTTGTCGATGTCGAGCGTCGGTGTGTTGTGGTCTTCCGTCGCGATCGTGAGGTCTGGCCGACGCACCGGCCGCCCAGCGAGCCGCAGGCCGTCGAATGCCTGCGGGCTGGTCACCTCGTGCACGAGATGCAGGTCGATATAGAGCAGGTCGGGGCTGCCGTCCTTCCCCTTGACCACGAGATGGTCGTCCCACACTTTTTCAGCGAGGGTACGGGGTCTGGACGATTCCGGGCGGGTGTTCATTGTGCGGTCTCCTATGAAAAACGGTGGTCAGCCAACGAAGAACTCCGCGACGAGGGAGGCCTGGGAACTAGGACTCGTCGCGGCTACGAAGCAGAAGCAGACCGAACAACACGTCTTCAGGCTAACACCGTTTTTCGGGACGCGAGGGAAGCGGAAGGTCCGCGGGACTGCCCATACCGCCGTGGTCATTCGGACCTGGTGGTCACCTCGCGCCGCCTGTCGAGGCCGATCCTGATGAAGCTCGCACCGACCGCCACGGTCATCGAGACGACGATCACCCCCAGGGAGACGATGGTGGGGATTTCGGGCGCCCAGTCGAATCCCTTACCGCCGTTGATGGACGACAGTTCGTTCGCGTGGAGGGCGTGCAGCACGAGCTTCACACCGATGAACGCGAGGATGAACGCGATGCCGTACTTGAGATAGACGAGCTTCTCGATGAGGTCGCCGAGCAGGAAATAGAGCTGCCGGAGGCCCATGAGCGCGAAGACGTTCGCCGTGAACACGATGAACGCACTCGTCGTGATGCCGAAGATCGCCGGGATCGAGTCGAGGGCGAACACGAGATCGGTCGTGCCGATCGCGATGAAGACGACGATGATCGGCGTGAACATGCGCTTTCCGTCGACCACCGTGCGAAGCTTCGAGCCCTCGAAGTCTGTGGAGATCGGGATGCGCTTGCGCAGGAGGCGGATGATGCCGCTTTCTCGCTCATCCATCTCCTCGCTGTTCTGGAAGGCCTGCTGAATGGCCGTATAGAGCAGGAACGCGCCGAAGATGTAGAAGATCCAGCTGAAGTGCTCGATGAGCTGCGCGCCGAGCAGGATGAAGATGCCGCGCAGCACGAGGGCGATGACGATGCCCACCATCAGCACTTCCTGCTGGTACTTCCTCGGCACCGAGAACCTGGCCATGATGATGACGAACACGAAGAGATTGTCGATGCTCAGGCTGTATTCGGTGAGCCAGCCGGCGATGAACTGGCCGGCGTGCTCCGCGCCCGCGAAGAGGAACATGAGCACGGCGAAGATGAGCGCGAGCGCCACATAGAAGCCGACCCACAGGCTGGACTCCCTGGTCGAGGGGATGTGCGGCCGCTTGTAGGCGAGCACGAGGTCGGCGATGACGATGAGAATGAGCACGGTGATGCTCGTGATCTCGAACCAGAGAGGGAGCTGGAGTTCCAAGGGGGACCTTCCGTCGGGCGGCTGCGCCCTGTCGGAACGCATGCCAGATTCCCGAAAGTCTCTTCCCCACGGCAATGCCGTGCCGCCGCAACCGGGCCAGCTTCAGCGGTGACCGTCTTGACGAGTGCGGCGTAAGTGGAATACTCCCCTTCGCGGTGCCCAGCTTAGCGGGACTGAGCCCGTAAGCTACACGCCATGCAAACACGGCCCGCTGGCAATCGTGCGTCGCGCGAACGCCGTTTCCAAGTGCTCCAGATGGTTCGAGACCATGGTGAGCTTGAGGTCTCGGCCGCGATCGCGCTGCTCGGCGTGTCATCGGAGACTGTTCGCCGCGACCTGCGCATTCTCGAATCGCAGGGGCTTCTCCGTCGCAGCTACGGTCGGGTCTTTGCCGTCGAGAGCGGGGCGTTCGAAACGTCTCTTGCAATCCGGCACACCATAAACCCTGAGGAGAAGGGCCGCATTGCGTCGGCTCTGGTTGCGAAGATCGGCGAAGCACAGACGATTTTCATCGATGAGGGCTTCCAGACTCAGTTGATCGCCGAGCGGCTCCCCGATGATCGGCGGTTCACCGTCGTCACAGCGTCGCTGCCGATCGCGACCATGCTCGCACCATGGCCCAACGTGCAGGTAATCATGCTCGGTGGCCGGGTGCGCGGGAACACCCTCGGCATCGTCGATATTTGGGCGGTCGACATGCTGCGCCGGCTGAACCTCGATCTGGCCGTCCTCGGCGCGAACGGCGTGTCGACGGAGCGGGGGATGACGACCCCCGACCCGGCAGTCGCCGCGGTGAAAGAAGCGGCACTTCTGAACTCGGAACGCCGGATTTTCGTGGGCGCGCATCACAAGTTCGGCACGACGACCTTCACCAGTTTCGCCGCCCTGTCCGACTTCGAATTGATCATCACCGGTCATGAACTCAGCGCAACCCTCGCAAACCGGTTCACTGGAGCGGGCGCGCGGCTCCTGCGAGTGTAGTTATCGCCTCGGTGCACACGAGGGCAACCGGTCAATAAACGGTCAATTATGCTGCTCGAATGTGCTAACTGTTTGTCTTTGGTCTGTGTTTTGGTTGATAACACCGCAGAGCGCTGATCTCCAATAGAGGAGTTCGCCGCTCACATCAAAGGAGATGACCATGCAGCATCGGGTCGAGCAAAGGGTCGGCGTATCCGCCCCCGCCGGACGTGTGACGGGGCTTCGGCTCGATGATGTCGCGGTGTTTCGCGGTGTTCCTTTCGCCGAATCCCCGACCGGCGCGCTGCGGTTCGCCGCGCCTGTCGACGCCGCGCCGGTTCAGGAGATCGACGCGACAGAGTTCGGTCCGATCTCGCTACAGGACATCGACCCGCTCCCCCGCGCGATACCCGCTGCTGAAAACAACTTCTACGCACCGGGTATTACGACCTCCGAGGACTGCCTCAACCTCAACGTCTGGACCTCCGACACCAGCGGGTCGAGCCCCGTGCTGTTCTGGATACATGGCGGTGCCTTCCTCTACGGGTCGGGCACCGGGCCGTGGACCGACGGCTCACGCTTCGCCCGCGAGCACGGCCTCGTCGTGGTGACCATCAATTACCGCCTTGGCCTGCTCGGCAACCTCTGGCTGGGCGACGTGGACCCGACTTCCTCCGATCTCG
>JAODMW010000030.1 GCA_025464815.1 Microbacteriaceae bacterium
GAAGTCCTTGCCGGAATCGAGGTCGAGATACTCGTGGGTCTTGCGGGCGAAGCAGTAGACGCACGCGTGACTGCATCCTCGGTACGGGTTGATCGTCCAGGCGAATGGCATGGCACTTGCGCCCGGAACGTGGTTGAGCGCGCTCTTCGCGAGCACCTCGTGAAAGGTGATACTGGCGAATTCGGGGGTCTGAACGCTGCGGACGAGGTTGGACAGTTTGGCGAGTCCTGGCAGGGCGGATGCCTCCTCCGACCCCAGTTCCTGACCACTCCACCGCATGAGTTCATTCGAACATACGTTCTAATGTCTGTCAACCGTGCCTCCCAGAACGTGATGTCACTTCGCAGTGACGTCACCCTGAACTGACATCACGTTTGGGCGCGGGCACTCCCGGACTGGCGGTCCTGGATCGCGGTCGTCCGGTCGACCGCTCGCCCTGCCAGGACCCCCGGAGCCGTGTACGAGCCGAGATCAGGCGATCTCGAGCGCCTTCATCGTGGACTCGAGGACCTTCCTGGCCAGCTTCGGGTCATCCGAAAGCTTCTTTCCCCAGGTCGGGACCATCTTCTTGAGCATCGGAGTCCATCCCGGGATGCGATCCGGGAAGCAGCGTTCGAGCACGTCGAGCATGATCGGCACGGCCGTCGACGCACCCGGGGATGCGCCGAGCAGCCCGGCGATGCTGCCATCGGCTGAGGTGATGACCTCGGTGCCGAACTGCAGCACTCCGCCCTTTTTCGGATCCTTCTTGATGACCTGCACGCGCTGGCCTGCGGTGATCTGGTACCAGTCCTTGGGATCGGCGGTCGGCATGAAGTCCTGCAGCGCCTTGAACTTCGTCGACCTGCGGGCGATGAGCTGCCCGACCAGATACTTCACGAGACCGAGATTGGATGCCCCTGCCGCGATCATCGGCACGAGGTTGTGCAGGCGGATGGTGGCGAACAGGTCGAACCAGGAGCCGTGCTTGAGGAACTTGGTGTTGAACCCGGCATAGGGTCCGAACATGAGGCTCGCCCGGCCGTCGACGATACGGGTATCGAGATGCGGCACCGACATCGGCGGCGAACCCACGGCCGCTTTGCCGTAGACCTTCGCCCTGTGGCGAGCCACGACATCCGGATTGTCCGTGCGGAGGAACTCGCCGCTGACCGGGAACCCGCCGAAGCCTTTGGCCTCTTTGATGCCGGACTTCTGCAGAAGGGCCAGGGCGCCGCCGCCTGCGCCGACGAAGACGAAACGGGCGCGCACGATCTCCGGAGTTCCCCCGACCTCGTGGCGCACGACAAGCCGCCATAGGCCGTCTTTCTCGCGCCTCAGTCCGGTCACGCGCTGCTCGAGCTTGAGCTTCGCGCCGTTCTCGGTGAGATAGTGGAGCAGCCCGTGGGTGAGAGCGCCGAAGTCGACATCGGTGCCGACGTCGATGCGGGTGGCCGCGATCGGCTGGGACTTCTTACGACCCGGGATCATGACCGGAGTCCAGGAACGGATGACCGCCGGATCCTCGGTGAATTCCATGCCGGCGAACAGCGGATGGTCTTTGAGCGCCTCCTGCCGCTTGCGGAGGTAGGCGACATTGTCCTCACCCCACACGAAGCTCATGTGCGGAACGGGATTGATGAAGGCCTGGGGGTCCGGCAGCAGGTGCTTCCCGACGAGGTACGACCAGAACTGGCGAGACAACTGGAACTGCTCGTTCACCTTGACAGCGCTCGTGATGTCGATCGTGCCGTCCGGCTTCTCCGGTGTGTAGTTGAGCTCGCACAGGGCCGAATGGCCGGTGCCCGCGTTGTTCCACGGATTGGAGCTCTCCAGGGCGGAGTCGCCCAGTCGTTCGAAGATCTCGATCGACCAGTCCGGTTGCAGCTGCTTGATGAAGGCACCGAGGGTGGCACTCATGATGCCACCGCCGATCAGGGCGACATCGATGGGGTTCGCTTGGCTCACCCCTTCAGTTTAGGGTTCACTCCAGACAGAGATTTGCCGAACTACGCCCGGACGAGGTCGACCGCGACGAGCTCCGCGATCTGCACCGCGTTGAGGGCGGCACCCTTGCGCAGGTTGTCGTTGCTGATGAAGAGGGCGAGCCCGCGGTTGTTCGGCACGCCCTCGTCCTGGCGGATGCGGCCGACGTACGAAGGATCTTTTCCGGCTGCCTCGAGCGGGGTCGGGATGTCCGTGAGAACCACGCCCGGAGCATCGGCAAGCAATTCCTTCGCACGCTCGACGCTCAGCGAGTCCCTGAACTCCGCGTTGATCGAGAGGGAGTGGCCGGTGAAAACCGGAACTCGTACGCAGGTGCCGCTGACGAGCAGCTCCGGCAGCTCGAGGATCTTGCGACTCTCGTTGCGCAGCTTCTTCTCCTCGTCGGTCTCGAACAGGCCGTCGTCGACGAGGTTGCCGGCGAAGGGGACGACGTCGAAGGCGACCGTTCTGGGGAACGTGCTGTGCTCGGGGAAAGCGACTGCGCCGCCGTCGTGCACGAGGCCGATCGTGTCCTGGGCGACCGCTGCACGAACCTGTTCGAGCAGTTCTTCGCCGCCCGCGAGACCGGCGCCCGACACGGCCTGGTACGTGCTCACGATCAGGCGCTGGAGGCCGGCGTCGGCATCCAGCACTTTGAGGATCGGCATGGCCGCCATGGTCGTGCAGTTCGGGTTCGCGATGATGCCTTTCCTGGCCTCCGCGATCGCGTGCGGATTGACTTCGCTGACGACCAGCGGCACCTCGGGGTCCATGCGGAACGCGGACGAATTGTCGATGACGAGCACACCGGCCGCCGCGAATCGCGGAGCCTGCACCCTGGAGGTGGTCGCGCCGGCCGAGAAGATGGCGATGTCGAGGCCCGCGGGATCGGCCGTGGCGGCGTCCTCGACCACCACATCCGTTCCCTTCCATCGCAAAGTCGTTCCCGCCGAACGGGCGGACGCGAAGTAGCGGATCTCCGCCACCGGGTAGTCGCGCTCCTCGAGGAGGCGACGCACGACGGCGCCGACCTGACCGGTGGCGCCGACGACGCCGATTCGCACGCCCGTGCCTGAACCTGTCGAATGGGTCATCGTCCCGTACCTCCGTGAACCTGCGCCACTTCGTCGCCGTCCAGATCGAAAGCTTTGTGGACGACACGAACCGCCTCGTTGATGGTGTCGGCGCGCGTGACGACGCTGATGCGGATCTCGCTGGTGGAGATCATCTCGATGTTGATGCCCGCCTCGAACAGCGCGGTGAACAGCTTCGCCGAGACGCCGGCATTGGTGCGCATCCCGGCGCCGACGAGCGCGAGCTTGCCGATCTGGTCGTCGTACTGCAGCGAGTCGAAACCGGCTTCCGCCTTGTTGTCCTCAAGTGCCTTGAGAACCGTCCCGCCATCCGACTTGGGGAGGGTGAAAGAGATGTCGGTCAAACCGGTCGCGGCCGTCGACACGTTCTGCACGATCATGTCGATGTTGGCGTCGGTGGATGCCACGATGGTGAAGATCTGCGCGGCCTTGCCAGGCACGTCGGGAACACCGACGATGGTGATCTTGGCTTCGCTCAAATCAGCAGCGACGCCGGAAATGATTGGCTCTTCCACGCTCTCTCCATCTGTCGGATTGACCACCAGCGTGCCCTCGTTGTTGTTGAACGAGGAGCGTACATGAAGCGTAACGCCGTGGCGACGCGCATATTCCACTGCGCGAATATACAAGATCTTGGCGCCGGCGGCCGCGAGTTCCAGCATCTCTTCGCTGGTGATCCGGTCGATCTTGCGCGCTGTGGGCACCACGCGCGGATCGGCGGTGAACACTCCGTCGACATCCGTATAGATCTCGCAGACATCGGCCTTGAGCGCCGCGGCGAGGGCGACCGCCGTGGTGTCGGAACCTCCCCGACCGAGGGTCGTGATATCCCCGGTGCCTCGATTGAAGCCCTGGAAGCCCGCGACGATCGCGATGGCGCCGGCGTCGAGGGCCGCGCGCACGCGGGTCGGCGAGACGTCGACGATGCGGGCACTGCCGTGCCTGGCATCCGTGATGAGTCCGGCCTGGCTGCCCGTGTACGAGCGGGCCTCCTGCCCGAGACTCTTGATCGCCATGGCGAGGAGTGCCATGGAGATGCGCTCGCCCGCCGTCAGAAGCATGTCGAGCTCGCGGCCCGAGGCGAGAGGAGTGACCTGGTTCGCGAGATCGACGAGTTCGTCGGTCGTATCGCCCATCGCTGAGACGACGACGACGACCTCGTTGCCCGCCTTGCGGGTTTCGACGATGCGCTTGGCAACGCGCTTGATGCTCTCCGCATCCGCGACGGACGAGCCACCGTACTTCTGCACGATCAAGCTCACAGTGGTTCTCCTGGGGACTGAAGCCGGCCTGGCCTTCGCGCAATTGGGCAGCGCGATAGCCGAAGTTCTGATTCTACCGACTAGTTTTCCACCAGGCGGCGGCCCTCGAACGCGCGCCCGAGCGTCACCTCGTCCGCGTACTCCAGGTCTCCGCCGACCGGCAGGCCGGATGCCAGGCGCGTGACCCGCAGGTCGAGGTGCATGAGCATGCGCGAGAGATAGGTCGCGGTCGCCTCACCCTCCAGGTTGGGGTCGGTGGCGATGATGACCTCGGTGACGGTTCCGTCGGCGAGGCGCTGCATGAGCTGGCGGATACGAAGGTCGTCCGGTCCGATTCCATCGATCGGGCTGATGGCTCCGCCGAGCACGTGATAGAGGCCTTTGAACTCACGCGTACGTTCGATGGCCACGACATCCTTCGCCTCTTCGACGACGCAGATGGTGGCGGGAGAGCGCCGCGGATCGCGGCAGATGTTGCAGGTCTCCTGCTCGGTGACATTGCCGCAGATGTCGCAGAAGCGCACCTTCTCTTTGACGTCGCGCAGCAGTTCAGACAGACGACCGACGTCGAAGGACTCCGTCTGCAGGATGTGGAAGGCGATGCGCTGCGCGGACTTCGGCCCGATACCGGGCAGGCGGCCGAGTTCGTCGATCAGCTCCTGCACGATTCCGTCGTACATGTCTACTGCTCCCGCGGCGTCACGCGCGGCGTGACGGCCTGCTCTTCGATGAAACTGGCTCCGAGGATCTCACGAACGACCGCCTCGCCGTAGCGCTGCTTGTCGCTGGGGTCGCTCTGCTTCTGCACGATCGGCTTCGCTGGTGCTTCCGCCTTCGGAGCAGCTTCTTCTGCTGCCTTCGAGGCGGCGGCCGGAGCGACGGCCGGGGTCCTGGACTCTTCCGGCGGGCGCTTGGTCTCGGGCTCGGAGTCGGTGACGACCGCGGTCTCCCAGGTGGTTCCCGACGGAACGGGGGGTTCGACGTCCGGCTCCGTCGGCTCTGGCGGGGCCTCCTGCACAACGGCGTGGGTCGCTTCGACCTTGGCCAGCAGCAGGGGGCGGAATCCGAGCACGTCGAAGACGGCCTGCTTGAAGTAGTCGGCAACGCCCTCGCCAGGAGCGGCACGCTGCTTGAGGGCATCCACGTCGTTCTGGCTCGGGAACGACAGCACAAGCACGTTGTCTTCACGCAGCTCGAGCGGCTTCGCGGTGTAGACGACCATCCAGGCGCTGAGCTTCGCCTTCTCCACGGCATCGAGGATCTCGGGCCACGAGTCCTTGACCTGCTGGAACGTGACCGGCTTGACCTCGACGGGGGCGGGGGATGTCGGCGCGGCGGTGGGAGCAGGGACAACCTCGACCGGTGGAGTCGGCGGCGCGGGTGCTGCTGCAGGCGCCCGGGGTACCGCAGCGCGGTCCGGAGCCGCCGTGACGGGGGCTTCGACACCGATGCGACGCTCGAGGCGCTCGACCCTGGCGAGGGCTCCACGCTCGGACTCGTCACTGGCCGGGATGAGCACGCGCGCGATCATGAGTTCGAGGTGCAGTCGCGGGGAGGTCGCTCCGGTCATCTCCGTGAGCGCGGCGTTGGCGACATCCGCGGCGCGGCTGAGTTCCGCGGTGCCGAACTGCGCTGCCTGCACGGCCATGCGGTCGAGTTCGTCCTGCTGGATGCCGCGGAGAACGGCGGCCGCGCCATCCGATGTCGCGCTGACGATGATGAGGTCGCGCAGGCGTTCGAGCAGATCCTCGACGAAGCGGCGGGGATCCTGGCCGGTCTGGATGACGCGGTCCACCGCGGCGAATGCGGCAGCCGCATCCCGGGCACCGATCGCGTCGACGACCTCACTGAGGAGCGCCCCGTGCGTGTAGCCGAGGAGTGCGACGGCACGCTCGTACTGCACGGAGGACCCCTCGGAACCGGCGATGAGCTGGTCGAGCAGGGAAAGGGTGTCACGCACCGATCCGCCACCCGCGCGCACTACGAGCGGCAGCACGCCGGGCTCGACGTCGACCTTCTCGCTGTCGCAGAGCTGCTGCACGTATTCGAGCATCTGCGCCGGTGGCACCAGACGGAAGGGATAGTGATGGGTGCGCGAGCGGATGGTACCGATGACCTTTTCGGGCTCGGTCGTCGCGAAAATGAACTTGACGTGCTCCGGCGGCTCTTCGACGATCTTGAGCAGCGCGTTGAAGCCCTGCGGCGTCACCATGTGCGCCTCGTCGAGGATGAAGATCTTGTAGCGGTCCCGGGCCGGAGCGAAGACCGCACGCTCGCGCAGGTCGCGGGCGTCGTCGACACCGTTGTGGCTGGCCGCGTCGATCTCGACGACGTCCATGGATCCCCCGCCATCACGGCTGAGCTCAATGCACGATGGGCACTTGCCGCACGGTGTGTCTGTCGGGCCCTCCACGCAATTGAGGCAGCGGGCGAGGATGCGGGCCGAGGTGGTCTTGCCGCATCCGCGCGGGCCACTGAACAGGTAGGCGTGATTGACGCGGTCATTGCGCAGTGCCGTGCGCAGCGGATCGGTCACCTGTGACTGGCCGATCAGTTCGGCGAAAGTCTCTGGCCGATAACGGCGATACAGGGCTGTGACCACTGACCAAGACTACCCGCAGCCACCGACCCGACCGGCCTGTTCGCCACAGGCCGGACGACCGGAATCTGCCAAAACCCCCGAGAACGACTTAGCCTTGGGCCATGCGCATAGTCATCGCCGGAGGCCACGGAAAGATCGCCCTGCTGCTGTCTCGGCAGCTTGCCGACGCGGGTCACACCCCCGTCGGGCTCATCCGCAATCCCCGCCACATCGACGACCTTCGAGCGGCCGGGGCGACACCGATCGTTCTGGACCTCGAGCAATCGGACGTCGACGACGTTGCGACCGTGCTCATCTCCGCGGATGCTGTCGTGTTCGCGGCCGGCGCCGGGAACGGCAGCGGGCCGGAACGCAAACTGACAGTCGATCGGGATGGCGCGATCCTGCTGGCGGACGCGGCAGTCGAAGCGGGCGTGCGGCGGATGATCGTGGTGTCGGCGATGGGCGCCGACGGTTTCGACGCCTCATCCGACGACGTGTTCCAGGTCTATCTGCGTGCCAAGAGCGAGGCGGATGCCGCGGTGCGCGAGCGGAACCTCGACTGGACCATCGTGCGACCAGGCGGGCTCACCGACGACCCGCCCACCGGACTCGTGCACGTCGGCGACAACGTCGACCGCGGCAGCATCCCCCGGTCGGATGTCGCGGCGATCGTCGCGCGAGCGATCGAGCATGACCTCGCGATCGGTGCTCAGTTCGAGGTCGTCACCGGCGGCGTGCCGCTCGACGATGCGCTCCGTTCTCTCTCCGCGGTCGACGCTGCCGAGTAACGACAGCGAAGGCATGCACAACTACATCCGCAGTCGGATGCGATTCGTGACGAGTCGGCTTAGAGTGCACCCGTGAAACGAATCATCCCGTGGATCGCCGGCGTTGTCGCCGTCACCGCCATCTTCGGAACAATCTATGTCGTCGCCCAGCAGCAGGAGCGTCAGGGGGCCAACGACGGCATCCTCAGAACGGCCAGCCAGATCGCGAGCCAGCTTGCAACCTCTCCCGCTTCCCTGCCGAAATTTGCCGACAAAGTCGATCTGTCGACGAGTCTCGCCCCGTTCGTGATCGTCTACGACACGAAGAACGA
>JAODMW010000121.1 GCA_025464815.1 Microbacteriaceae bacterium
GTTAACGAGTACAGCCTTCGTTGCCGTCGTTCCTACGTCTATGCCGACGAAGCCTCCACCCACCGCTCAGCCCAGAAGTCTGGCCGCCTCAGCGACTGGGGATCCTGTGTGCACGACCGCGCGGAGCGCCTCGATCATCTTCGTCGGGTTTTTTGCACCCCAAACGTTTCGGCCGAATGTGATGCCGGCTCCTCCTGCATCCATCACGGACGCGGCGAGCTCAAGAGTCTCGAGCTCTGTCTTGCCCTTTGCGCCGCCAGCCGCCATGACCAGCGCCGGAGTACCGGCGACAACCTCGGCGAAACTCTCTGTGGAGCCGGTGTACCAGGTTTTCACAATGTCCACTCCCAACTCTGCGGCAGCCCGGGCTGCGTAGAGCACCGATTCGGAAGATCCCTGCCGGTCGCCCCAGAGTTCACCGCTGGGATAGGCGTGACAAACAGTCGGCATGCCAAGCGTGCTGGCGCGTTCTACCACGCCGGTGAGCATCTCAAGCATCTTCGCCTGGCTCGCGCCACCCAAGCTGATTCCAACTGCGACTGCGTCCGCTCCCAGCCGTACGGCGTCATCGACGCTGCCGACAACGGCGTCGATCGTCTTGTGGTATTCGAGCGAGAAGACAGACGCCTTGTAGATCCATGGCAGCGGGGAGCTGTCGTTCCCGGTGAGACGTGCGCCGATACCGCGCGTCATCGTAATCGCGTTGGGGCGACCGGCCTTCACCGCATCAAACGTTGCATCGATGGACGCGAGTTGTGGAGCGACTCCGCGAGGGACGGCCTGGTCCAGGGCAACGAAGACCGCCTTGCCGGTAGGTCCCAGTAGCCGCTTGAGACGCGTTGAACGCCCTACAGCACTTGTCGCACCAAGGGCGCTCAGGTGTGATTGTGTGAATGTCATGGTGTTGCTCCAGTTGTCGTAAAAGTAGTCATTCGGAAGTCGGGTCAGAAAATCATGCGATTGGTGTTGTCACCTGGTGGCGTCGATGGCGATGCGGAGGTCGCCGCCCGCTTTCGCAGCCAGGATTGCCTCAGCCGTGTCTTCGATGCTCATGGTTCTGGTTACGAGATCAGCGACTTGCAGGATGCCACTGACTACGAGCGAGGCGACGTGCTTGAAGTCGGAAAGGTGGCTTGACGAGCTGCCGACGATCGAATACTCGTTGTAGTGGATGTCGTTCGCGCGGATGGTGATCGAGTCTCCCCCCGTGGGGAAGCCGGCGAAGACATTAATCTTCGCGCCCGGAGCCAACGCATTCAGATATGGTTCCACCGCGTCGGCGCGACCGACGGCTACCACCATCGCGTCTACGCCGGCGCCGCCGGTGAACTCACGGATCTGCGCCGACGTCTGCGGCGACGGAGCGAGTGCTAGCTCGGCACCCGAGGCCTCGGCGATGGCTCTACGCTCGTTCGATGGGTCGACGGCAACGATGTGTTCAACGCCCAGCGCCCGCGCTAGCCGAATATGCATGATCCCGAGTGGGCCACAGCCCACGACGAGCATGGCTTGCGCGTTCGCTGCGTCGATGAGTTTCAGTCCGTTGTAGGCGCACGCAAGCGGCTCGATCAAGGCTCCGCTTCCGGGATCGATTCCATTGACCTTTACCAGGTTCCCGGCCGAGACGGCGTTGGCCGGCACGCGAACGAACTCGGCGAAGCCCCCAGGTAGCTGATAGCCGAAAGCGACCCGCTGTCTGCAAATGTTCTCTCGCCCACGAAGGCATGCAGCGCAATCCCCGCACGGCACGAGAGGGTAGACAGCGACCCGGTCACCAGGCTGTAAGTCGCTCTCGAGCGGGCCGCCAGTGTCAACAATCTGCCCACAAAACTCGTGACCCAGGACGCTTGGGTAGTCGACGTTATTCTTTTTCGTTCCCTCGTAAATGCGGATGTCGGTGCCGCAGACCAGTGCCGACTCCACCCGAATTAGACAATCCCCGGGCTCCAGGGCGGGAACGTCAATCTCTTGGATTCGCAGGTCAAGGGGTGCGAATAGGATCGCTTGCTTCACTCTTTGGCTCTCGATTCTTGTTCAGGAGAAGGCCGCTCAGGGGCCAACCTCATTGTGGGAGGACGGGGTGAAAACGGGAACGAGCCGCCCGATGGTCAGAGCTTGGGCTCAGCCGAGGCGACGATCATGGTCATGTTGTCCAGCGAGGCAAACTCGGCGCGCACCTCATCATCGATGTCGGCGTCCGTGATGAGTTCACAACCAACTGGAAATTCGGTCCAATAGGTGGCCCACGCGTCGTCGAACTTTGACGAGTCGGCCAGGATGACGACGCGGCGTGCCCGAGTTGCCATCAACGTCTTCAGTGCGCTTTGGCCCATTGTTCTCGAGGAGAACCCAAGCCGTGGATGGACGCTGTCGGCGCCAAGAAAGGCGACATCTGCGTAGACGCCGTGTAACGCCGCCTCAGCAATTGGTCCGCTCATGGCGAGATTCGTCTGCCGCATGAGACCACCGATCACGATGACCTGCGTGTCGCCCTCGGATTGCGCGAAGGTGTTCAACGAATTGAGCCCGCTGGTGAAGACGGTCAGCCCGGGAATGCGGGTCAGGAAGTGGCTCAGTCGGCCGGTGGTAGTTCCTGCATCCAGAATCACAGTTGCACCCGGCGAGACCAAGGTCGCTGCTTCTAGCGCAATGGCGTTCTTCGCTGAAGCGTGGCTGAACTCTCGCTCCCTCAGACTCTGCTCAACACGCGTGCTGCCGAGAACGGCGCCCCCGTAGGTACGTGTGATCAACCCGTCGCGACTCAACCGCTCAAGGTCTCGCCGTACGGTCGCGACGGAAACGCCGAACATGGCACGAAGTTGCTCCACGTTGTGCGGGCCGTCAACGTGAACCAACCTTTCCAAGATGGCCCGCCGGCGGGCATCGGCCGTCATTGTCGACTCCGCCACGTGGACCTCCTTGCTGAGCGATAAGCGCAGCGCCATGATTGCATAGATCATGCACAACCCGCAATCCCTGCTAAATTTGCTAAAAATGATCAAAACGATCATTGACAAACGGGTTTCATGCGCGAGATAGTCATTTCTGTCAAAGGGGACTTCCCTCCCTCGGTAGACCGCAACCTTGCTCGGTAGAGCGGGCAAGAAGAGGAGAGCGATGAGCGCCAATGTTCTTGTGAGTGCGCAGGGAGTGACGAAGTCATTCGGCTCAACGAAGGCGCTGGTCGACGTGAGTATCACTTTGCTCCGCGGCGAAATTCACGCGCTACTCGGGGGCAACGGCGCGGGGAAGTCGACGCTTATTGGCATTCTTAGCCAGAACAGCTCCCCGGACGGTGGAGCGATCCACTTCGGCACGGAAAAGGTGGCGGTGGTCCACCAAGAGTTGGCCATTTTGCCCGAACTGACCGTGGCCGAGAACATCACGATCGGCACTCAGCGCGGGCCGGCGTTCACGTGGCGCCGCGCGGCGGAGGAAACCGAGCGGGTGCTGGAGATGTTAGGCCAGGGCCATGGCGAGATCCGTCCGGAGACAATTGCCGGGACCTTGCAGTTGCATCAGATGCAGCTAGTGGAGATAGCTCGGGCACTCAGCAGCGGGGCAGACCTCATCCTGCTGGACGAGCCGACAGCGAGCCTCACCCTCGACGAGACGGGGAAGCTCTTCGCTGTCCTACGCGCGCTTCGCGCCAAAGGCATCGGGCTCGTACTCGTTTCCCACCGTATGCACGAAATCCGCCAGGTGGCGGATCGTGCTACCGTCCTCCGCGATGGCCGCACCGTTGTTGATCGACGTGCACTTTCAGAAATAGACGATGCGACCATCCTGCGCGAGATGTTCGGAACCGCGCTCCTGTCGCCGGAAGGCGAACATCCGATACACGCGACTACAACTCCGGCACCAAATAGCCAAACCGGGCTTCACCTGCATCACAAAGCAACTGGCATTCGCGTCGATGTCGCCCCTGGATCCATCATCGGCCTAGCCGGGACGCCACAGGGTCCCGCGTCCCTGTTTGACACTCTGCTTGGACTGTCCCGGGATGACGGATGGGAAGCGATAGTTGAGGGCAAGCCCTGGCGCCCCCGCTCGCCGCGCGCTGCAGTGAAGAGAGGGCTCGGATATATCTCCGGAGACCGAGCGGCCAAGGGAGTCTTCCCAGAGTTGTCCATCCGCGACAACGCGATGATCGCTCGACAAGTTGTCAGGCGAGTGAGTGTGCGGCGCCCTTCAGAGATCCACGCAGTTCGTGCACAGGCCGCCGCACTTGGCTTCAGCCATGTAGACGTCGAAGCACCGCCGCGGTCACTCTCCGGCGGAACGATGCAGAAGGTACTTATCGCCCGATGGCTGGACCTTCCACTGAAAGTCCTCCTTCTTGAAGAGCCCACCAGGGGGGTCGACGTGCGAACGAAAACGGACCTCTACGCGATGATCAGGACGCTTGCCGAATCAGGAGTAGTCGTCTTGTGGTGGTCGACGGAGAACAGGGAGCTGCTCTCCATTTCGAGCCAAATTCTCGCGTTCACAGTGAACGGAGACCCGCAACTACTTGTTGACACCCGCTCAACCAACGAAGCCGAGTTGGTTCACCACACTGGAACAACATGATGAAGCTCCGAGCGATGATCACCCAGAAAGAACAGATGGAACAGACAATGAACCCTCAAAAATCTCGAGTCGAGTCCGCGTCGGGGTCACGAAGGTTCGGACGGGCGCCTCTGTGGCGACGAGCCGCGGGTCTGGGCGGAACAGAACTGGTCGTGGCAGTCGCTCTCGTCCTCCTCGTCCTAGCGACCAGTGTTTTCCGACCGGTTGTGCTCTCTGCAAACAACCTGGAGAACGTCATCCAGGCTGCGTTGCCCTTGATTATCCTTGCAATGGGTCAACTCGTCGTTGTCGCAACTGCCGGCATTGACCTCTCTGTAGGTTCTGTCTTCTCGTTGTCCGGGATGGTCAGCGCAACCGTGATGCACAGCGGAGGCGGCGCAGTTGGCGGGGTTCTGGCAGGTCTGGCGACAGGCTTGGTTATCGGCTTGATCAACGGCTTCCTGATAGCCATTGTGAAGATGGCCGCCTTCATCGTGACGCTGGTCACCATGTCGGTTGGCGCCAGCCTCGCGTTCGTGATCACCGGAGGCAACTCCGTGCCAGTCTCGAGTCCCGGCTTCACGGAAATTTACTCTGGCAACGTTCTGGGCATCCCCAACTACTATTTCTTCGCCTTCCTGCTGGTGATCGTCGTGCAGCTATTTATGGCGTTCCTCGTCCCTGGCCGATGGATTTACGCGATCGGAAGTAACCAACGGGCCGCTTCCTTGGTTGGAATCCCTGTTAAAGGAACCCTCATCAGCGTGTATGCCTTCTCGGGAGTGTGTGCTTCCTTTGCAAGCGTCCTGACCCTCTCGTACCTCTCCAATGCTGAAGTGTCGTCGGGTACTGGATTTGAACTCCAGGCGATCGCCGCAGTCGTCATCGGTGGCGCCAGCCTCTTCGGCGGACGCGGCACGGCGATCGGCGCCCTGCTCGGTGCGCTCATCATCACCACTATCCAGAACGTCGTCAATCTAAGCGGCATCAGCAGCTTCTGGCAGGGAACTGTTACCGGGGTGGTCATCCTCATCGCGGTCCTTGCGGACCGCGTCATCAACGTCTCGAATGGGCGCTTCACTCGCCTGTTCGAGCGAAGCCGCGCCGAACCGGCGGGCAGTCTCGTGAACAACCCGAACGTAGGAGAAACCCAATGAGATCCACTTTTCGACGACGAATCGCGGTCCTGGCGGCCGCTGGCGCTTTGACTTTCAGCATGGCGGCGTGCAGCTCCACCGCAACGTCGAGTTCGGGCGACTCGCAGCCCAAGACCATCGCGTTCGTGTCTGCCTCTATGGGAGTCAATTACTGGCAATGGGTCAGCGGTGGTGTCAAAGAGCGAGCAAAGGAACTGGGCTACAAGTTCGTCAGCTACGACTCGAACAACGATCAAGCAAAACAGCTCACAAACGTCAAGACCGCCATTTTGGCTGGTGCAAGCGCTATCGTGCTCGCACCAGTGAGCTCGGCCAGTGCCGCGCCCGTCCTTGCCTTTGCGAAACAGAACCACGTCCCCGTGGCTTTCGCGGCCATCGGCCCCACAAGCGATCAGACGGACTACACCTCGGCGGTGACGGCCGATAACGAGGCGACTGGAGTGGCTGAGGGCAAGTTCATTTGCGCCGCCGCGAAAGCGAAGGGGTCAAACAAAGTCGGAATGCTTTCGATCCCTCAAGACCGCGAGAACGCTCAGAAGTACCTCGCCGGCGCTAAGCGGTCCTTTGCAGCAGACGGCTGTGACCTGGTGCAGATGATCCAGGGGAAGATCCTGACCTTGGGCGAAGCGGTGCAGCTGGCGAACGACCTTCTCACCGCCCACCCCGACATCACCGGCATCTACGCAATGTATGACGAAGCCGGCACGGCCTCGGCGCAGGCGCTTTCGGAACGGGGACTAGCGGACAAGGTGGCAATCGCGGTGGCAGACGGAAGCCCGACGACGGTGAAGCTCGTGCGGACGGGCAAGATCCAGGCGCTCTTCCTTCAGGAGGCAGCTGGCCAGGGCTACGACGCCACTAGCCAGCTCGCAAATGCGCTCAAGGGCCAGAAGACGACCAAGAGCATCCCGCTGAAGCAGCCCATGCTCACGCCTTCAAACATCGACACCCCGGCCCTTCAGGTGGCGCTCAAGCGCGTCTATCCGGCCTCTGCTGGCGCCTACTAAAACCTCGTGAGACCATGCCGCGGCGGCGAATCCGTCGCCGCGGCGGGAGGATACCAATGCTTTTCAATAACTACCGGCCCATAGACCTCACGCTCACCATCGACGAGCGCTATCCAACCACCTGGCCGCCCCACGTACCATTTGTGCGGCGCACCTGGAATTACTTCGAGGAACAGATCAACGGTCCGGAAGCATGGGCATCCTGTGGCCCATACTTCACGGAAGTCCTCATAATGGACGAGCACATCGCTACTCACTTCGATGCGCCGTCGCATTTCCTGCCGGAGCACGCCCCTGGAAAGGAAGGCGCGATCTCCGGTGACCTTGTCCCCATCGACCAGTTCCTTGGCACGGCTGCGTGTATTGATGTCACCGGTATCAACGGCAGCAAGCCCGGTGAGAGCCCATGGATTCAGCCAGACCAGATCGAGACGTTTGAGCTTCGCCGAGGCCGAATGCTGTCACACGACGACGCGGTACTATTCCGGACTGATTGGGATCAAAAATATTACCACCCGTTTCCTCGGGGGAACGGTTATGCGCACGATGTAGCCGTGCTCAAGTCGGCGCCGGGATGGCCAGCACCGTCCGTGGAAACCATAAAGCTACTGCTCAGACGAGGCGTGCGCTGCGTGGGCACAGACGCCCCCAGCATGGGGGCCGCTCACGATGGTATCCCGGCTCACGTTGAAGGCCTCTCGAATGGTCAAGTCTTCATCGAGGGCCTGGCGAACCTCCACGAGGTCCCGCTCGACGAGGCGACTTTTCAATTCATGCCCGTCAAGATCGCACGCTCCTCCGGTGGCCCCGGTCGGGCGGTCTTATGGGTGAAGCATGAATGACTCGGCGACACCGCAGTTGGTGGCTCCAGAGGCGTACGTTGTTGGTCGGCTCAATATCGATCTTTTCGCTGTTCCGTCACGTACTTCTCTCAGCCAAGCGCAGTCCTTCGAAAGATCGCTCGGCGGGTTCGCCGGGAATGTAGCAACGGCATTAGCAAGGCTCGGCGTGCGCACGTCCGTCATCTCCCGGGTGGGCGATGACGGACATGGCAGTTTCGCCCGAGAGTTCCTCACCAAGCAGGGTGTCGACACCCGGCACGTGAGCACAGACTCGTACTGGCCCACGCCGTTGGCGTTCCTCGAATCGTGGCCGCCCGACCATTTCCCCATCCTCTACTATCGAAAGCCGACAGCCGCGGATCTTCAAATTACTACCGAGGAGCTCGAGGTTGACCGGATAGCTGATGCGCCACTCCTTTTCGTAAGCGGCACCGGATTCTCGGCGGAGCCGAGCGCCAGTGTGACGTATGAGTTGATGTCGGCGCATCGCCACACGACCGTGCTGGACCTGGATTACCGGTCGACGCTTTGGGGAGACATCGGCGAATACAGGACCTGGATGGCTCGTGCTGTGCCCCACGCAGAGATCGTCCTGGGCAACCTGGAAGAGATTGAAGCGTCCGGCGTGAGCGTCTCACCAGAGGCGACTCTTGTCATCAAACAAGGGGAGGCCGGTTCGACGGTTCTCCATGCCGGGCAGTCCACCAGCATCCCCGCTATGAAGGTCGATGTAGCAAACGGGCTGGGAGCCGGCGATGCGTTCTGCGCGGCATTCGGCTACGGCCTTCTCAGAGGACGCAGCCTCGTTGAAGCTGCTACTTTCGCCAGCGTTGCGGGGGCCATTGTTGCATCCCGCACGGCCTGCTCAGCGGCCATGCCATACGAAGCGGAACTGGAAGCGGCCGTACGAAACAGCGGAGACCCTCGCCCCAATGGAATGCAGTAGCTAGTTAGAAAGGAGCAGCTGTGCCCATGCAGGTCGCAAAGTTGGAAGCGCCCGAGCGACTCGTCCTGGAGACGTGGGAAACTCCCGTCCTGGCACAGGGTGAGATTCTCTTGCGGGTAGCGGAGGTCGGAATCTGTGGTTCCGACGTCAAGATGTACAGGGGGCTGCATCCGGTGCTCAAACCGCCGATGGTATTGGGCCATGAGGTCCTTGGCACCATCGAGGACCCTGGAACAAGTGGCCACAAGCGCGGCGAGGTCGTGCTGGTCTTCCCCCCGGTCGGCGACGGAACCTGCAGGAGCTGTCTCCGCGGGGAGCCGCACCTGTGCGACGCGATGGAGGTCATCGGAGCGCAACGAGTCGGCGGTCTAGCCGAATTTATTCGTGTACCGAAGGACAACCTTTTCTTGGTTCCGGCAGAAGTTCCCGATCGTCTCAGAGTGCTCATTGAGCCGTTAGCCGTCGGCGTCCACGCCGCGGCCCGAGCTCAAGCCATTCCACACGACGAGTGTCTTGTCCTCGGCGCGGGCCCAGTCGGGCTCTTCACGGCGCTCGCGCTGAAGAAGACGGGCGTCGCCAGGGTAGTCGTCGCCGACCTCCAGCAATCGCGCCTGGACTTGGCAAAGGATCTTGGCCTGGAGACCATCAGTTCATTGGGAGATCCCGCGGCTTACAAGCGCGCACTCGGGAGGGAAGACGGCGTCGACATATTCTTGGAGTGCGTTGGAGCGAACGCGGCTGTAGACCTGGGTCTTGAAGTAACCCGAAAGGGTGGCAAGGTGGTCCTGGTAGGTGTGGAGCCAGAACGACTCGTGCTTAGCGGACCCGCCATGCAGCGACAAGAGCGCTCTGTCATTGGTGTCCAAATGTACCGTAGAGACGATTTCGCCACCGCAGCTGCCATGCTGCGTGACGGCATCATTCCCAGCGCCGTGCAGACCGACCGCTTGTTTCTCGCCTTCCCGCTTAGCCGTTCGGCTGAGGCATTTGAGCGTCTCCTCGCGGGAGATGTCGAACAACTCAAGGTAGTCATTACTCACAATGGGACGAGTGCGAACGATAACGACAGCTGACGTCGCCGACAAAACGGCGGCATGAAAACGGCAAAGCTGGCGCAGATCCTGCTGAACAATAAACGGCGCGACGAGTAGCTACCGCCTACCACGAAACAGCAGTTCCTTTCGAACCGTGTTGTAGGCAAAGCCCAGTCGAGCCGCGATCTGCTGAACTGGCATGCCTTGCTCGCGGAGTGCGACCGCTTCGTCGACCTGGCTCACAGCCATACCGAGCGGCCGGCGCCCAACAGCCATGCGGTTGAGTCGGTGATGCACGGCGATCCAAGACCTCGCCTTAACGGCACCGACGCAACCTACAGCCGTGCCGGCCGGCCCTTTGGCTGGAATCCCTTCGGTCGCATCTGCACGCCCTGGATTTTCAGCGCCCGCCAAATCGCGGCTGGGTTGAACCCCAGCATCTTCGCTACCTCAGCGATGGACTTCCCTGCTTCATATTCTCGAACGGCTTGGGCGATTTGGTCGCGGCTCACCTTTCTGCCCCGCACCGTGACGTTTCGAGTTCGCAGCAATGTCAGCACGGCTGGCTTGGATACGCCGCGTCCCTCGACATGCTGCAGGTGAGCGGTGCGTTATTGATGGGCCGCAGAACCTATGAGGTGTTCTCCACGCAGTGGCCGGCGACGCCGGGAGCCTACGCCGAGCACATCAACGAGATGCCGAAGTACGTCTTCTCCTCGACCCTTCAGAACCCGACCTGGAGAAACACGACAGTGATCGGCGGCGACGTTGTCGAGGCGGTGCGAGAGCTTAAGAGCACTTCGGGCAAGGACCTGATCGGCTACGGCCACGGTCGCTTCGGGCAGATGATCTGCGACGCGGGGCTGGTAGACGAACTGACCATAAATGTGGTTCCAGTATTCGTCGCGGCCGGTAGCACACTCTTCCAACCGGGAGGCCACGGCCGAACCTGGCAGCTCGCGAAGGTGGGGCCCGGTGCGGACCCGGGGCTCGCCTCGATTACCTATCACTCCGAGTAGCCACTGCCGTGGGGCGTCACGTCCAGCTTCTCTTGACGATCCGAAGGCAGGTTCATATAGTGCCGGCGTCGTCGTTTCAGACCCCGCCAACGGGTGAGGTGGACGCGCGCCACACCACCTCAGCGTCTAAAAGACGGGGAGCCGGATGCGCAGTTCGATCGTCGATCATGTTCAGCAGGAGGGAGACGGCGGCTGCACCCGTCTC
>JAODMW010000122.1 GCA_025464815.1 Microbacteriaceae bacterium
AGGCGTCGCCGTCCCCCGCGCGCGCTCTCTTCACGAGGGTCGCGTCCGCGGGGGACCTCGGATCCTCTTCTGAGGAAGCGTGGCTCATCGGGACTTCGTCGGATCGGTCATCTACCTAGATACAGTCACGAGGACTCGATTCATGACGCGATCAGGGTGAATCGGGCGGAAGAATCTTTCACGGGTCAGCGGCTCGGGGTGGCGTCCGTTTGACCGGGCCGGTTCATATGGACTAATCTTGATCCTTGGTGTCTGCGCTGAACGGCGCGGCACCCGAACTTGAGCCCTCCACCGGCAGCGTTCCCTTCGAGTATTTTCCTCGGCGGAACATCCATCGGAGTGGGATTCACGAACACCTCATTTCGACAAGAAAGCAGCACTACTGTGACGCGCACCTTTTCTCCCAAGCCCGAAGATGTCCAGCGTGACTGGGTCATCATCGACGCAACCGACATCGTTCTCGGTCGTCTCGCCAGCCATGCAGCGGTTCTCCTCCGTGGCAAGCACAAGCCGACCTTTGCTCCCCACATGGACATGGGCGACTTCGTCATCATCATCAACGCCGAGAAGATCGCCCTCACCGGCGCCAAGCTCGCCCAGAAGAAGGCCTACCGCCACTCGGGTTACCCGGGCGGCCTGACGGCTACCACCTACGCGGAGATGCTCGAGAAGCACCCGACGCGTGCCGTGGAGAAGGCCGTTCGCGGCATGCTCCCCAAGAACTCCATTGGTCGGGCACAGCTCACCAAGCTCAAGGTCTACGCAGGCGCCGAGCACCCCCACGCTGCCCAGCAGCCCAAGACCTACACCCTCGGCCAGGTCGCGCAGTAGCGCGCACCGGACTCTGCAGACTTAAGACATAAAGGATTCCCATCATGGCGAAGATCGAAGATTCCATTTCTGAAACGGCCGGCGAGACCGTTGTCGATTCGTACTCCACGGAGAGCGTTGCCGAGGTCGCCCCCAAGGCTCCCCGCGCGGTGCTCAACGTTCCCGGCGCCGCTGTCGGCCGCCGCAAGCAGGCCATCGCCCGCGTGCGTATCGTCCCGGGCTCCGGCTCGTTCACCGTCAACGGCCGCGAGCTCGCGGACTACTTCCCGAACAAGCTCCACCAGCAGCTCATCAACGATCCATTCAAGGTGCTCGACCTGCTCGGCAGCTACGACGTGATCGCACGCATCACCGGCGGTGGCCCCTCCGGCCAGGCCGGCGCACTGCGTCTCGGCATCGCGCGTTCGCTCAACCAGATCGACGAGGAGAACAACCGCGCCTCGCTGAAGAAGGCTGGATTCCTGAGCCGCGACGCTCGCGTCAAAGAGCGTAAGAAGGCCGGGCTCAAGAAGGCTCGTAAGGCTCCGCAGTTCTCCAAGCGCTAACGCGCGCGTCGTTACAGACTGCAGCTGTCATGCCGCGTCTTTTCGGCACCGATGGCGTCAGGGGTCTCGCAAACCAGGACATCACGGTGGAGCTGGCCCTCAGCCTTGCCCAGGCGGCATCCGTCGTGCTGGGCAAGGGGCGTTTCGCCGACGGTCGTCGCGCCTCCGGGCGCCGGCCGGTCGGCGTGATAGCGAGGGATCCGCGGGTCTCCGGTGAGTTCCTCGCGGCAGCCGTCGCCGCCGGATTCGCCAGCTCGGGCGTGGATGTCCTCGATGCCGGAATCATCCCGACCCCTGCCGCCGCGTTCCTGATCGCGGATGTCAAGGCCGATTTCGGCGTCGTCATCTCCGCCTCGCACAACCCGGCCCCCGATAACGGCATCAAGTTCTTCGCCGTCGGAGGCACCAAGCTCCCCGACGAGGTCGAGGATCGCATCGAGGCCGCACTGGGCGAGCAGAAACTCGCACCGACCGGCGTCGAGGTCGGTCGCATCCGCCGCTTCGCCGACGCGGAAGACCGCTACATCGTGCATCTGATGTCGACCCTGCCACATCGGCTCGACGGGCTTCACGTCGTGATGGACTGCGCGAACGGTGCGGCATCGGGAATCTCGCCGGAGGTCTTCACCCTCGCCGGCGCGAGGGTCACCGTGATCGGCACGGATCCCGACGGCTACAACATCAACGACGGGGTCGGATCGACCCACCTCGATGTGCTCGCGGCCGCGGTGCTCGAACACGGCGCGGATGTCGGGATCGCGCACGACGGCGACGCGGACCGCTGCCTCGCTGTCGACCACCTCGGTCGCGTCGTCGACGGCGACCAGATCATGGCCATCCTCGCGCTGTCGATGAAGGAGCGTGGACTCCTCAGGGACAACACCCTCGTCGCCACCGTCATGAGCAACCTCGGTCTGCGGGTCGCCATGGCAGAGCACGGGATCACACTTCTCCAGACCGCGGTCGGCGACCGCTACGTGCTCGAGACGCTCAACGAGAAGAAGCTCAGCCTGGGCGGCGAGCAGTCGGGCCACGTGATCATGAGTGATTTCGCCACGACCGGCGACGGCATCCTCACCGGACTCCACCTGCTCTCCGAGATCGCACGTACAGGCAGGTCGCTGGCCGAGCTCGCCTCGGTGATGACGGTGTATCCGCAGATCATGGTGAACGTCAGGGGAGTTGACCACCACGGACTCACCTCCGACGAGGTGATCGCTGCGGCGGTGAAGGCCGCGGAAGACCGGCTTGGCGACGGCGGTCGGGTGCTGCTTCGTCCATCCGGAACCGAGCCGCTCGTGCGCGTCATGATCGAAGCCGAGGAACAGGCGGTCGCCGAGGAGATCGCCCATTCGCTGGCGGCGGTCGTGCGCGAGCGCCTGACGCTCTAGCCCTCGTCCCACGCCCTTCACTCGAGAGTGAGATCCGGCATCTGGTCCGCAAATCGACCGGCAATGGACCAATCGGCGGATGTCGGCGACGCAGTCAGTCGGTAGGGCCGGCTAGAGCTTGCGCAGCAGCACACTGCTGACGGTGTGATCCGCGCTCTTGCGCAGCACCAGATCGGCGCGGGACCGTGTCGGCAACACGTTCTGCACGAGGTTCGGCTCGTTGATGCTCTTCCAGATGCTCGCGGCGGTAGAGACCGCCTCCTCCGTTGTGAGGCTCGCGAAGCGGTGGAAGTAGGACTGCGGATTGGCGAAGGCGCCCTGCTGCAGCTTGAGGAATCGTTCCTCGTACCACTTCGCGATGTCCGTCGTGCGTGCGTCGACGTAGACGGTGAAGTCGAAGAGGTCGCTGACCGCGAGTCCGTGGCCGTTGCTCGGCGGCTGCAGGACGTTGAGA
>JAODMW010000152.1 GCA_025464815.1 Microbacteriaceae bacterium
AGTTCGTCGAACGGGTCCACGCAGCGAAAGGTCGCGCCGTCAGCCGCTTGCACCCACTCACCGCCGATCAGCATGTCGTACCGCGTCTCCGGGTCGATCTCGGGAAAGCGGGCGGTGCGGGTGATGGTCGTGCTATCGGTCATCTCAATCTCCTTTTCGAGCGGCTGCCGACCCGGAAGCGACGGGCTCGGCGCCTGCCGTCTCGGGATCGCAGTAGATGGCGCCGGCGTCGGTGAGCTCGGCGACGCGCGTGCCGTCGAATCCCAGCAGCTCGATGAGCACTTCACGGGTGTGCTCGCCGAGACGCGGGGCGGGGCGGGTCACCGCGCCCGGTGTGCGCGAGAAGCGCGCAGCGACGCCCCGCTGGACGACGTTGTCTCCGCCGACCCGGATGGGCACGCGGAGCGCCTCGAGCTGCGGATGCTGCAGCACCTCATGCGGTGTCGCCACGGCACCCACCGTTACTTCGGCCTCCTGCAGCCGTCGCTCGAGCAGGAACTTGTCACGCGGCGCGGTCGCCGCGCCAATGACGGAGTCGAGACGATCATGCTGCGCGCGCCTTCCGTCCGCGGTCGCGAGCTCGGGATCATCGCGCAACCCCTCGAGGCCCAGCACATCGCAGAGACTCACCCAGGCCTCGTCGCTCTGCACACTGATCGCGATCCACTGATCGTCGCCCGTCGTCGGATACACGCCCTGGGGTGCGATCCGCTTGTCACGGTTGCCGATCGGGACCGCGACCCGACCGCTGGTGGTGACTTCGACGATGGTGTCGCCGACGCCGCTGGTGACCGCCTCGCGCTGGGCCGCATCGACATGCACCGCCTCGCCCGTCCGGTCTCGCTCCCGCAAGCCGGCGAGCGCGAAGCCCGGCGCCACAATCGATACGAGCTGGTCGGGGTAGTTGACGTTGCTGCCGGTCCAGAGTGGATCGCCCACCCCGTAACCGGTGATGGCCATGAGCCCGCCGAGGGCTTCGAGCGGCGAGCCGTAGGACAGGTAGCCGCTCTCGGGTCCGTCGAGGCCCTGGGAGCTCAACGACAGCAGCACGATGCGTGGATTCGCGGTGCGCAACGTCTCGAAACCGATCCCGAGACGCTCCAGCACACCCCGTCGGAAGTTCTCCACCACGAGATCAGATACTTTGACGAGTGCGAGGAACGTCTCGCGCCCAGACTCCGTCTTGAGGTCGATGGCGATGCCGCGCTTCCCGCGGTTCACCGACCGGAAAGGCGGGCTGTCATTGATATCGCCGCCGCCGCCCGGGATCTGCGTCCATCGCCGGAACGAATCCATATAGGTCGTCGACTCGACCTTGATCACGTCCGCACCGAAATCGGCGAAGACCTGGGACGTTGCGGCCCCTGCCGTGATGATGCCCATGTCGAGCACCCGTATTCCGGCGAGAGGGCCCCCCGCCGTCATTTCCAGGTTTCCCGGGCGAAGCTGACGTACGACGAAGTTCGGGATCCGTGGTCCATCGCGGCATCCCAGCTCATGTCATGCTCGACACGCAGGGCGTTCTTCGCAATGTCCAGGGTCACCGGGTCGTACCCCGCCACGAGTTGAGCCAGTTCCTCGGCGCGGGCCAGTTCCTCACCGGCGGGCACTACCTCGTTGACGATGCCCATGCGCAGCGCGGTTGCCGCGTCGACCCGCTGCCCGAGCAGCACGATCTGCGCCGCATGCTTCGGGAGGACCCGCTTGCCGATGCTCGGTCCGGCAAGCGCCGCGTAGCGGCCGCCCGTGATCTCCGGGGCACCGAAGGTCGCCGTCTCGGAAGCCACGGCCAGCTGGCAGCTGTTTACGAACGTGAGACCGCCGCCCAGTGCGACGCCGTTGACGGCGGCGATAAAGATCGCGGGGTTGCGGGCGATGACCTCCTGGGACTTCGCCCAAAGAGTCGCCCAGAGCGCCGTCGATGGTGCGGGCGCGCTCTCATCCTTGATGTCAGCACCCGAGCAGAACGCGATGTCGCCGGCGCCGGTCACGACAATCGCACGGACGCGTTTCTTCTCGGCGTCCTCCAGGATGTCCCACATCGTGCGCAGGAGGTCGCGGCTGAGCGCGTTCCGCTTCTCGGGGCGGTTGATCGTCATCACGGCGTAGTCGCCCTTGATGTCGAAGAGGATGGCCTCGTTGCCGGTGCTGCTCATGGTGCTCCTTTTTGCTGGGGTCGGTTCAGGCATCAACGCGGGTCCGCGGCCGCCGACCGTTGAACATCACGGGGATGGCGGGCTGGCGGGCGTTGGCGCCCGCGCTCGGGACGGGGATGAGGAAGTCGCGCACGTGGTACTGCGGCGAGTCGAGCAGGTCGGCCGCCGTGTACACGGCACCCACGGGCACGCCCGCCGCCTGCAAGCCTTCGTAGAGCTCCTGCTGCGTGCGGTGCGCGCACAGCTCGGACATCGTTGCCACGAACTCGCGACGGTGCCTGGTGCGGCCCTCTTGGGTGTCGAACGGCGCGGCGCGCAGCTGCGAAGCATCCGGGAACACGGAGAGGACGCCGTTCCAGTCTGCCTGTCCGCGGTAGAACAAGCCGAACTTCCCATCGGCGCAGTCGATGACCACGGGACCCAGCCCTTCGCCGCGGTGCAGGGGATTGCCGACCTGGTCGTACACCCGCCCCTTCCATTCGAGGTAGGCGACGGTCTCCAGCCTCGAGAGCCCGACGTCCTGACCGAGGCCGGACACGTCACGCTCGTACAGCGCAATCATCACGCTAGAGAATGCGAGGCTGCCCATCGCCCGATCGACCTGGTCGCCACCGAGCTTGAGGGGCGCACGGTCCGGCTCGCCCATGATGGACAGCAGTCCCCCGGACGCCTGCGCAACCAGGTCACTGCTGGTCCATCCGGACTGCGGGCCGCGCAGACCGTTGTCACTTACCACGACCCGGATCGTCCGCTTCGGCCGCTCGGCCACGGACTCCAGATCGTCGGAGGTCGCGAGCACGATGTCATAGGCGGCCAGGTCGTGGTTGCCGACCTCCTGCTCCGGCAGCCGGCGCTTGCCGCTGTCAAGGTATGTGACGGTGGCACCCGCGGCCTCGCGGAATCCGCGCCCGGCTGTCCCGATCACCACCTCCGCGCCCAGCTCGACCAGGTACTTCCCGCAGAAGGCGAGTGACTCGTGATCTCCGACTTCGATGACACGCAGCCCGTCGAGCGGTCGCGGAACGGCTATCACGCGACCGCTCGGAACTCGGGCATCGGGGTGGCATCCTCGCCGTACGGCACGAACACCACCTCGACGGGCATGTCGCAGACGACGTCCTCGTCGGCGATGCCCTGGAGCGTGCTCATCAGCAGTGGTCCCTCCTCGAGCCTGATGTAGGCGACGGTGTAGGGGATCTCGTCCTTGAACGTGGGCATGTAGGGCTGGTGGATGCGGATCCACGACCACACCGTCCCGCGACCCGACGCGTCGATCCACCTCACGGTGTCTTCACGCAGGCAGACGGGACAGTTGCTGGACGCCAGATACCACGCGCCGCCATCATCGGTGCAGGTCTGCACCCGCAGGATGCCCTCACGAGCACCATCGAACTGGTCTTTGTTGAGGGGGGTGATCTCGGGAACCGTGTGCTGCGACTTCATGGCTGTCTCCTTATGCCCTGGTGAAGATGTGCGACGACGTGATCGGCGAGACGCAGATGTACTGCGAGACATCGCAGTCGGCCACCTGGCGTTCCCCGGCCTCGCCTCGCACCTGGCGGATCGCCTCGGCCTCGAGTCCCCAACCCTGCATGTAGCCCTCGCTGGTGTGGCCCCCGCTCGTGTTGATGGGCAGTTGCCCGTCCAACGCGATGCGACCATCCTGGATGAACTCCCATCCGTGGCCCTGTTCCGTGAAACCGAAGTGCTCGAGCGAGAAGAGGACAATCGGAGTGAAATTGTCGTAGATCTGCACGCAGTCGATGTCGTCGGGTCCGAATCCGGACTGCGCGCGCACGCGCTGGGCGACGTCGACGGCGGAATCCCGGAAGAGGTCCGTCTTCGTGTAGTGCGGGGAGAGCTGGGTCCGCGACGCTGTCGCCCTAACCACGACGGCGGGCTTCTTCAGGTCCTTCGCCCGCTCGGCCGTCGTCACGATGAGCGCCACGCCGCCGTCGTTGATCATGCAGTAGTCATAAAGGCGCAGCGGCTCGGAAACGAACCGGGAGGCCATGTACTCCTCCTCGCTCAGCGGCTTCCGCATCACCGCGATCGGGTTCTTCTGCGCGTTCGCGCGATTGCTCAGCGCGATCGGCGCGAGAGCGCCGTCCGGGGCGCCGTACTCGTGCATGTACCGCCGCCACATCATCGAAACGGACGCACCGGGCGAGGTCATGCCGTAGGCGAGGTCGTACTTGGCCATGTTTCCCCAGGCGTTGTAGGCCCCGCCGCGCTGCTCCCCGCCGTAGGTCGCGCCGGCGGCGCGGCCATTATTGCCGTAGACGCATGCCACCGTCGTTGCGAGCCCGGCCTGCACTAGCGAGATGGCGTGCTGCAGCACCACACCGGCCATGCGCCCCGAACCCTCGTAGGAGTTCACGACCCGCGGCTGCTCGATGCCGGCCATGTATCCGAAGGTCTCGTAGCCCGGTATGCGGCTGAGCAGCAGGCCGTCGATCTCGGATTTGTCGAGACCCGCATCGTCAAGGGCCAGCTTCAACGCCTCAACGCCGAGCTGATATTCGGTACGGAAGGGATCCCTGTCGGAGTAGATCGAGCCGAAGTCGGTCGTTCCGACTCCCACGATCGCGACATCTATGGGCTGACTCACGTTTTACCTCTTCACTCATCGATGAGCACACCGTCCGAAACGACGGGACGCACTCAGATTTTAGATCAACTAGTTGGTCAGGGCAAACTCAAACGTCTGGCCTGGTCCCGCGACCGACAGTTAGTCGGCCGACGGCACCCACTCCGGAAGGCGGTCAAAGCTGTGGATGAGTTCCTGCGCCTGGGCCTGGGCGAACTCCCGGCTGGCTGGATTGGTCGGCGTGATGTGGCGTCCCTCGAGCATCCCATCGAACGCCTCGGCTGCGACTAGCTGGGTCGACTGCCCACGACCCCGGACGGAGGCACTCATGGGCGTTTCGTTGTCGACGTGTCGGCGTACCGAGTCGGTAAGGACCCACCCGGGCGCCACGAGCGACACACCCACGCCGGTCCCGGCGAAATCGCGCCTGGCCACATCCGTGAAGGCGCGCGTCGTGTACTTGCTCACCGTGTAGGTGCTGACCGGGGGGACATGCGGCGGGACGCCGAGCGAGTGCTCGGATCCCACGTTGATCACGTGCGCGAGTTCGCCCCGGTCGGCGGCCGCCTTGAGCGCGGGAAAGAACGCGTGGATGCCGTTGAACACCCCGAGGATATTGATCTCGAACTGCGAGCGCACCGTCGCCGGATCGACATCCTGCAGGCCACCCAGCGACCCGGAGCCCGCTGCGTTGTTCACCAGGACATTGACGGCTCCAAATCGATCGATCGCCAATTGCGGGATGCGGCTGATCGATTCGTAGTCGCGGACGTCCGTCTCGAACCAAGCCGCCTCGC
>JAODMW010000159.1 GCA_025464815.1 Microbacteriaceae bacterium
CGGACCGATTCAGGAAGGAGCGCGTCATGATCGCATTCGTCCTTGTCTTCGCGCCCGTCTTCACTGCGCTCTTCGGAGTCCTGTTCGCCACGATCATCGCGTTGCGGCCGCCGGGGCTCCCGCTGAGCGTGCGCGTCCCGCAGACCCACGCGAACGACGCCGTGATCCGCGCCGCCATCCTGCGCTTCCGCTGGGGTCTCGTGCTGGCTTGGGTATTGACAGCTGCCGTGACGGTGGCGCTGGCGGTCGTCGACCAGACGCCGCTGGCCACAGTGGTCCCGGTGCTGCTGTATGCGGCTCTCAGCATCCTGGTGCTGGTGCTCAGCCGCCGAGTGATCTTGCGGGCCAAGCGCACGGGCAACTGGTTCGAGGGGGTTCCCGTGCGGTGAGCGCACAGATCACCCCGCCCGCGTACCACCACCCGCCGGTCATCTGGCCGGCACTGGCGGTGATCGTGCTCGCCGTGGCGACTGCGGTCAACGTCGCGCTCTATCCGACATTGCCCGATCCGGTTCCCGTGCACTTCAACATCGCGGGCGAACCGGATGGCTGGGGCGCCAAGTCGGTGTGGAGCGTCTTCGGTGTGCTGATCATCGGTGCCGCGGTCGTCGTACTGCTGACCGTGCTCTCGGTCTTCGCGGCGCGCTATTCGGCGCGAACGCAATCCGATGACAACGCCGAGCAGGCCACGCTGCGCACGCAAGTGCAACGCAGCATGCTGACCTCGCTGCTTTCCGAGCTGTCGTTCGTCATCGCCCTGGGCATCTCGGGGATCGAACTGGCGCAGCGGCTGCTTCCGGGCGTGAGGTCGGCAACGGCCGCCGGCGCGATCGGGCTGGTCGTACTCGTCATGGTCGTCATCATCTCGAGCGTGACCCGCGCCAGGGTGCAGCTGCGCCCTGCCAACGTGCGTGATGGGCGCAGCCCGCGTCCGGATGCGGTCGACGACGACCTGCACTGGAAGGGCGGACTGTTCTACGTCAACCGTGACGATCCGTCTCTCGTGGTGCCCCGCCGTTTCGGCCTCGGCTGGACCCTGAATCTCGGTCGTCCCGGTGGGGTCGCGGTGACGATTCTGCTGCTCCTGGCGATCGCGGGAGGCGTCACGGCCGTCATCCTGGCGGCGCACGCTCGATAGCGGGACCGACTACGACCACCTCGGAAGGAATCATGAACGAACCCGAACCTACGCTCAGCGCGGTCGAGGGCCTGGCAAGTTGATGCTGAGGCAGGTGGCGGAGGGTGTGCTGATCCACGAGAGCGACTTCATGCAGAGCAACGCTGTGGTCGTGCAAGGCGGGGCGGGCGTCTTGCTTATCGACGCCGGGATACGCGTCGACGAAATCGCCGGCATCGCGAACGACCTTCGCGAGTCGGGCCAGCCCGTTGCGGCAGGCTTCTCTACGCATCCGCATTGGGATCATGTGCTCTGGCACGCCGAGCTCGGCGCGGCGCCTCGTTACGGCACGGCTCGCTGCGCGGCTGTCGTCCAAGCTCGGCTGTCGGACCCAGAGTGGAAGACCGCCGTCGCCGGGATGATCCCAGATGACATCGTCGAGCACGTGCCGCTGGACGACTCGTTCGGCCGCATCATCGGGCTGCCCGCCGAGGCGGCGCGGATTCCCTGGGACGGCCCTGGAGTCCGGATCATCGAGCATCAAGCGCATGCTCCGGGTCATGCGGCGCTGCTGATCGAAGAGCTCGGCGTGCTCGTCGCCGGCGACATGCTGTCAGATGTCCTCATTCCCATGCTCAACTTCATGGCCCCGGACCCGATCGAGGACTACCTCGCCGCGCTGCGGCTGCTCGAGGGCGTGGCGGCCGACGTCGATGTCATTGTCCCTGGTCACGGGTCCGTCGGCGGAGCTGACCAGCTACACGCACGGATCGACCAAGATCGGGCGTACGTGCGCGCCTTGCGTGACGGCCAGGATCCCAGCGACCCGCGGGTTGGTCCGTCGGCCAAGCCCGACTGGGAATGGGTGAACGACGTGCACGCAGGGCAGCTACAACGCCTCGCCCAGCGAAGCGAGCGCGACGGGACACCTGACCTCCCTTAGACATGCGCCTGCGCCCTCACAGACGTGCTTCTGGCGGGCGACCTCGACGGCGCCCGGGGATCGGCGATGAATCACCCGTCCCGGCGAGAGTTGACAGCGCGCGGGAGCCGTGAAAATAGTGGACACTATACACATTCACCGACCAAGGAGTACCCATGGCCGTTCGCGCTGACCTCAATCTCTCCCTCGACGGCGTTGCCGCGACCACCGACCAGACGCCGGAGAACGTGTTCGGCGAGGACTGGGGTCGCTTGGTCGCCGCCTACGTCGCCACGCGGACTTTTCGGGAACGGGTGCTGCACGAGGGGAGCGGCTCGGGGACAACCGGGGTCGATGATCGCTACGCGCAGGCCTACTTCGAGGGAGTCGGCGCCGAGATCATGGGCGCCGGGATGTTCGGACTCCACGCCTTCCCGGACAATCCCGACTGGCGTGGGTGGTGGGGAGAGGAGCCGCCGTTCGCCGTTCCCGTCCTCGTCCTCACGCACACTCCGCGCCCTCCGATCGAGTTCCCGAACGGCACGCGGTTCGAATTCCGTACCACGACCCCGGACGAGGCGCTCGAGGAGGCACGGCGCCTGGCCGGTGACGGCGACATTCGGATCGGCGGGGGAGCGAGCGTGGTGCGCGACTTCCTCCGGGCCGGGCTCATCGACCGCCTGCACGTCGCCATCACGCCCATCGTCCTCGGCCTCGGTTCCCGCCTCTGGGACGATCTGCATCGGCTTGAAGACGGGTACGACGTGTCATCCGAGGTGGCGGAGAGCGGCGTCATCCACGTGACCTTCCGTCGCTGAGCGCCGACCGGGGGAGTCCGATCAGCAGGGGCTCCCCGCCGGCGTCGGCGACTGCAGGTGAAGACCGTTATCCGTTTATTCACTAATGGGGTCGGTTCCCACCGACAGCGGCGGCGTTGAGCGTCTTAGGTGCGGTCGTGGAGGGTGACCTGGTAGCCGTCGGGGTCGGCGAAGGTGAACGTGCGACCGAATGGGCCGTCAATCGGAGCCGAGACGATCGTGTGGCCGTCGGTGACGAGAGCGTCGTGAATGGCCTGGACGTCGGTGGCATGGAGCCAGATCGCGGCACCGATGCCGGGCTGAGCAGCGGACGCAAGATCGGTGCCGGGAACGATGTGTCGCAGTGCGAAGGCGATCGGCGTCGTCTCGAAGACGACAGCATGGGGAGGGCCTGCCTGAGAACGGACGAGGCCGAGGTACTGCTCGTAGAACGCCTGCGAAGCGTCGAGGTCCTGCGCTTGGAGCGAGATGAAGTCGGGGCCGGTAGCGGGCATGATGTTGCTCCTTCTTTTCGTGTCAGCTTTCTGACACAGGTCGATCTATGTCAGAATGCTGACATGAGTCAAGATGGAATCGGCATCGAACTGGAGACGTCACTGGGCTACCTGCTGAAAGAGGCGTCGAGTGCCCTACGCGCAGCCATGGAGGCAGTGCTTCGGCCGCTCGGGATGACCGTGACGCACTATTCCTGCCTCGAGCTGCTGGCTCAGCGCCCGGGCCTGTCGAACTCTGAGCTCGCGCGAGGAGCGTTCGTAACACGGCAGTCGATGAACGTGCTGCTGCAAGCCCTGGAACGAGACGGCTACGTGACTAGGCCGGCGGAGGCCCCTGTAGGGAAAGTTCTTCCCACGCGGCTCACGGCACGCGGTCGACGGAGCCTCGAGGAGGCGACCGTTGCGGTCCGATCCGTCGAGCTCAGGATGCTGGGCGGCATGACGGAGGACGAGCAGTCGGGCGCGTTCAGGATCCTGCAGAGCATGATCCACTCCTTGCGCAACGACAACGAGGGTGCGTAAAGCGTTCCGCTGGGCACGACCGAGTGACTTCCACTTGACATAATATAAATTATCAGTGATTAAGTACCATGGTCGAGAGGGGCTAATCTCCACTGTTTCCAAGCAGCCCCCGCAACCCGCTGGACACGGCGAACAAATTCACGATAGAACCCCGGAGGGCGAAACCGCTGATCCGGCGGCATCCGCGAAGGGCCTCTCGGCGGGCATTCAGTTTACTTGACATAACGTAAACCGCTCACGCTACCGATGTCCGAGAAGCAACGGGCTCAGCAGGATGGCAATTGGCTGCGGATGAGACTCACGAGCTGGGCGGGTTCGTAAGGCTCAGTCGTGGAAATGAGCTCGGCGAGCGACCACCAGCGGTGTTCGAGAACGTCCACGTGTTCCTCGGCTGTCCAGTTGGCATCGGACGGTTCAAAGCTCGTCGTTCGGGTCACGTAGTACTCGGCGTGGCCGGTGTCGTGGTCGCCTCCCTCATAGTCGACGACGAAATCGAAGTTCCAGATAGAGGCACCGAGATCCGGGATGTCGAGACCGGTTTCCTCGAAGAGCTCGCGACGTGCGCTCTCAGCATGCGTCTCCCCGGCCTCGACACCGCCGCCCGGCGTGATCCAGCGGGTCGGTTGCATCGGTACGGAACCCCTGGTGAGAAACAGCAGCACGCGATCCTGTTCGTCGAAGACCAGGACGCGAGAGGTGAGCCGATGTCGCTCGGTCATGAGTCCACTCCCCTGCTTGCGGCAGAAGCGCCGACCGGAAGGTATGTCCCCCACCAGGCGAGAATCGCCTCGAAACGCTGCAGGCGATGGCGTGGTCGCCCGGTGCGACTCAATTCATGGTTCTCGCCGGGGAAAACCAGCAGCTCGGTGTGCACCCCGTTGCGCTTGAGCGCGGCATAGTAGCGCTCCCCCTGTCCGAGCGGGCAGCGTAGGTCGTTGGCCGAATGGATGACGAGGGTCGGCGTCGTCACCTGGTCGACGACAGCTTGTGGACTCTGCGATGTGATGAGCGCAGGATCCGTACCGGCGTACTCATCGCTGAAGAATGAGCCGATGTCGGAGGTGCCGATGAAACCCTCCGGATCCAGGAAACCGCGTTCGACGATCGCACCGGCGAAACGATGGTCGTGGGCGATCGCCCAGGCAGTGAGGTAACCACCGTAGGAGCCACCCATGATGCCGACGCGAGAAGCATCGAGGGAAGGGTCGTGCGCCAGGGCTCCGTCGAGGAAGTCGATGACGTCGTCGAGGTCGACCGTTCCGAGCTTCCGTCGGATGGCGCGCGCGTGCGCCTCGCCGTAGCCTGCGGCACCTCGGGGATTGCACATGACGACCGCGTAGCCGGCATCCGCGTAGACCTGTGCCTCGTCGAAGAGCGACATGCTGTACTGGGCGAACGGCCCGCCGTGGATGTTGAGCAGAACCGGATGCGGGCCGTCGCCCGCCGGGGTGAGCACCCAGCCGTGCACCGGGTATCCGTCGCGGCCCTGGATCGTGAGTTCGATCGGCTCGATGAGGCCGCTCGCCCGCAGCGGCGCGGAGAAATCGGTGAGTGCGCGAACGCCGCCGTTCTCAATGATTCCGAGTTCGCCTGTCGTGCCGCCGGAAGTGAAGCCGACTACGACCGTCTCACCGCAGGCATCGTGACTGCCGATCTCGACGTCGCCTGTCGCGAGCGCTGTCAGCGTGCCATCGCGTGAGATACGGAGTAGCTCCACCCGCCCGTGCCGGCGGTTCTGCACGATCACGTCGTCCGCGGCAATGGTCGGCTCGTCCTCCTCCTGCAGGAGGTCGATCGTCGCCGGGTCGGTGAGCAGCCTGGGCTCTTCTCCGGGTGCCGCAATGACATAGAGCTGGCCACCCTTCCCGAGGAAATCCAGAGCGGTGTCGCCAAGGTCCGTGCCGACGAAGTACAGGGCGCCATCGGCGGCCCAGGTCATCGATTGCACGTCGAAGTTGCGCTCCCCCGCCGTCGCGGCCTGCGGCTCAGCATCGTCGGTCATGAGCGCGAGTGTGAAGATGTCCGTCCGCAGATCGAGGTCACGGGAGGGATGCCGCGCCGACACGAAGGCGAGCGTTGCGCCATCCGGTGCGAAGGCGAGACTGTCGTGGTCGAAGTCGCCGGACGTGAGCTGTCGCGCGTTCGGAACTGTCGGCAACGACTCGGGTGACGGATTTTCCGCGGAAGGAGCGAGCGCATAGTGCGGTTCGGCGTCCACATCCGGAACGGCGATGAGAAAGATGTGCGATCGTCGGTCGACCGTGTAACCGAGCCCATTGGCCTGGTACCTGAAAGTGGTGATGTGCCGCGGAGGTTCGGCATCGCTGCCCAGCCCCGTGATGCTGCCGTAGCGTCCTACTTCCGGAACACGCGTGGTGAAAGCGATCTGGCGGGAATCCGGGGACCATCGGTAGCTTCCGACCCCGAGTTCGGTATCCGTGAGCTGCACGGGCTCTCCTCCGTCGGCAGGGATGAGGTAGAGCTGGCCGGCACCATCGCCGTTCCGCACGAAGGCCAGAAGGCGGCCGTCCGGCGAGAAACGGGGACGCGAATCGTTCTTGCCCCTCGTTATCCGCCGTGCTGCACCGCCATCGAGAGGTACGCTCCACAGCTGCCCGGCGTAGCTGTCCGAATCGAGGTCCGGCCGACTTGCAGCGACGACGGCACGCCCGCCATCGGCATGAATTGTCGGACGGGAAACGCTGAACAATAGGGGCAGATCAGAAGCTTTCATTGTCCACCATGCTAATGACCCGAGGCGGGATGACCGTTGTTCCGGTCTCAGGAGGCGGCGAAACCGCTCACGTCGCCCACGTAGCGGGTGTGATCCGCCGGGATCGGCTCGACCGCGGCGAGAGCCACCTCCGCGGCGAATTCGCTCACGTTGTAGAGCTTGCCCGCCGCATCCTTGCGTGCGCTGATCGCGCCCGGGTTCGCACGCTCGAGCAGGGTAGCCGTGATCGTTCCCTCGATCATGTCACCCGAGACGACGACGAAGCCGATGCCCGCCTCGTCGAGCACGGGGATGAGACCGCGCAGTGCGTCCTCGCCGGCACGTTTGCTGAGGGCGACGGGAAGGTATTCGGGCATCGTGGGCGTCGTCGCGACGAAATGCGCCTGGTGACTTGTCACGAACACGACCCTCGAGCCGGGGGCCAACAGCGGCAGAGCGGCATTCAGGAGCCGGACCTGTGCATCGCGGTTGAGCTGCATCGCATAGTCATCGGCCATGCCGGATTCCATGCCACCGGACGCATTGAGCACCAGGATGTCGAGGCCGCCCCATTCACTCTCGATCGTGTCGAAAAGGGCTGAGACCGAGTCCGCATCCGTCAGGTCAGCGCCGATCGCGATCGCAGATCCGCCCTCGGCGTTGAGCTTGTCGACGAGCTTCTGCGCACGCGCTTCCTTGTTCCGATAGTTGATGACGACGCTCGCGCCGGCCGCGGAGAGGAAACTGGCGGTGTCAGCGCCGATACCCCGTGAGGATCCGGTCACGAGCGCGCGCAGTCCGTCGAGCGATCCGGCGGCGAGGGGGTTAGTCACTGTCAACTCCTGTAGGTTTCGCGGACCGAGACGGCGCCCGCTCCGGCTCCCGAGAATACCAACAGAGAAAGACGAGGGGTGCTAGTTTCGGTAGTGACACGACCCATGAGGAGTGCCCGCGATGGTCGCTGATTTTATTACCACGTACGCCTGGATCCTGTGGCTCGTGGTGATCCTGGTCTTCATCATCGTCGAAGTGGCCACCGTCGATTTCACCTTCCTCATGCTCGCCATCGGCAGCGTCGGTGGTCTCGTCTCTGGCCTGCTGGGCGCGCCGTTCTGGGCGCAGGGGCTCATCGCCGGCGTGCTCGCCCTGCTGCTCCTCTTCACCGTGCGGCCCGCGTTGCATCGCGCCCTCAAGAAGGGTGGTGACGCCACACCGACGAATGTCGAGGCGCTGCTCGGGCTGAGCGGCACCGTCACCACGGATTTCGTGGAGGGCCAGGGGCACGTGAAGCTCGCGAATGGCGAGATCTGGACGGCGAAGCTGTCGCAGCTCACCGAGGAACGTCCGGTAGAAACCGGCGAACGGGTCGTGGTAACGGCAATCGATGGGGCGACCGCCGTGGTCGTTCCCGCTGAAAGGAATGCATCGTGACAACTGGCGAACTATTCGGCCAGATTCTTCTCGTGATCGTGCTCATCATCGTCGCGATCTTCGTGTTGGTGATTCTCTTTCGTGCGATCCGTATCATTCCGCAGGCTCGCGCCGGTGTGGTCGAGCGGCTTGGCAAGTATCACAAGACGCTGATGCCGGGACTCAACATCCTCGTGCCGTTCATCGACCGGGTGCGCCCGCTCATCGATATGCGTGAGCAGGTCGTCTCCTTTCCGCCGCAGCCGGTGATCACCGAAGACAACCTCGTGGTCTCGATCGACACCGTCGTCTACTTCCAGGTGACGGATGCCCGTGCCGCGACCTACGAGATCGCGAATTACCTCGGGGCCGTCGAGCAGCTCACGACCACTACCCTGCGTAACGTCGTCGGTGGCCTGAACCTCGAAGAAGCCCTGACCAGCCGCGACAACATCAACGGCCAGCTGCGTGTCGTGCTCGACGAGGCGACTGGCAAGTGGGGCATTCGCGTCGGGCGCGTCGAGCTCAAGGCCATCGACCCGCCCCTCTCCATCCAGGATTCGATGGAGAAGCAGATGCGTGCCGAGCGTGACCGCCGTGCCCAGATTCTGACCGCCGAGGGCACCAAGCAGGCCGCGATCCTCCAGGCCGAGGGTTCTCGCCAGGCAGCGATCCTCGAAGCGGAGGGCTGGGCGAAGGCCCAGGTGCTGCGAGCCGAGGGTGAGGCAAAGGCGATCACCACCGTGTTCGCCGCGATCCACGAGGGCGACCCTGACAGCAAACTGCTGGCGTACCAGTACCTGCAGATGCTTCCGAAGATCGCCGAGGGCGAATCGAACAAGCTGTGGATCATTCCGTCCGAGCTCACCGAGGCCGTCAAGAGCATCACCAACGGCTTCCTCGGGAACAAAGGTGCGACGCCACCCACCGCGTAGGCGCGACGAGGGGGGCCGGTCTGACGCAGACCGGCCCCCTGTCGTTGACAGCACCTACTTCTCCCCCGCTCCCCCGCGTATCCTCGCCCATCGCGGTCTCGCGGTCGAGGCGCCGGAAAATACGCTTCTCGCTTTCCTCAAGGCACTGTCGATCGGTGTGACGCACATCGAGACGGACGTCCACGCATCCTTCGATGGCGTGGCGGTGATCAGCCACGATCCCGACCTCCGCCGGGTTGCCGGACGCACCGTGCGCATCGACCAGCTGACGGCGGCGGAGCTGAAACGCATCGACCTCGGGCACGGGCAGACCTTCGCGACCCTCAGGGAGGCGCTCGAGGCCTTCCCCGATACCCGTTTCAACATCGACCTGAAATCACCGGATGTCGTGGGTCCGGCCGTCGAGGCCATCCTCGAAGCCGATGCCGCAGATCGCGTTCTCGTCACATCGTTCAACGACGCGCGTCGGAAGGCCGCGGTGCAGTTGCTTCCCGGAGTGGCGACCTCGGCATCCGCCTGGACCTTTGCGCTGGCGTTGGTCGGTGCGAAGCTCGGTCTCCGGTTTCTCGTGCGTCGAGCGCTGAAAGGCATCCAGGCGGTGCAGGTCCCGCCGGCGAGGTACGGCTTCCGAATCATCACTCCCCGGGTAATGCGGATGCTTCATGCGGTTCCTGTGGAAGTCCACGCCTGGACGATCAACGATCCCGCCGAGATGAACCGACTGCTCGATCTCGGGGTCGACGGTCTGGTGACGGACCGATCCGATCTCGCCACTATCGTGCTGCGTGAGAATCGGTCACCTAACCGCACGTAGCCTGTGAACCAGCTGGGAACGCCGCGTGATGGAAAGGTTATGCCCAGCTTGGGGGTTTATAACTATGAATGCATCGCGAGAGAGGACCACACAATGGCGGATCGCAGTTTGCGCGGAATGAGGCTTGGATCCCAAAGCCTCCAGAGTGAAGAAGGCGTTACCTTCTCCCCGCGAAAGAAAAGCACCTACCAGGCAGCAGACGGGTCGACCTTTGAGGTGACCTTCTCCGCCGACGCTGAGATCCCGACGGTGTGGGAGTCCCCCAAGAGTGGCCAGGAAGGGCGCCTCCTCGATGAGGAGGGCGTACAGGTCGAGCCGGAAGCCTCGGATGCCAAGATTCCTCGCACCCACTGGGACATGCTGCTCGAGCGTCGCACGCGCGCCGAGTTGGAAGAACTCCTCCAGGAGCGTCTCGATTTCCTGCGGGCACGAAAAGGCCAGCACAAGATCGGTGCTTAACCCTTCGTTCTGAAGAGTCCCCACAGCGTTACCCGAAAAAGGGCTTCCATTACTATGCCCAAGTGCATCTTCGACCGACCGGCGGCACGCTCGACGAACACGATCGGGTGTTCGACGATCGCCTTTCCCGAACGCTCGAGTCGCCACGCCAATTCCACCTGGAAGCAGTACCCCTGCGATGAGATGGAGCCGAGTTCGAGTGAGCGCAGAGCGTCTGCGGCATAGACGCGGTAACCGGCTGTGATGTCGTGGATGCGGGATCGAAGCACCCCACGCGCGTAGCTGTTTCCGCCGCGCGAGATCGCCCGCCGAATCCATGGCCAGTTTCGAACGGAACCGCCCGCCACCCAGCGAGAACCGATCACGAGATCCGCACCGGCATCCGCGAGCTCCAGCATCGCCGGCAGTTCGGCGGGGTCGTGCGAGCCGTCGGCATCGATCTCGACCACGAAACGGTAAGCGTGGCCTAGCGCGTAGTCGAACCCCGCGAGGTAGGCGCGCCCGAGCCCCGCCTTCGCACCATGATGCAGTACCGAGATTCCGGGGTCACCCGCCGCCAGTCCCTCCGCCAGCTCGCCTGTCCCGTCCGGGCTCGCGTCGTCGACTACGAGCACATCGGCAGACGGCACCCACTGCCTGATCCTGCCGATCACAGATTCGAGGCTCTCGATCTCGTTGAAGGTCGGCAGGATGATGAGTGTTTCAGCCATGACTTCTCTTCCGTCGCGGCCGGAGGAGAAGACCGAGCACGAGGCCGGAGATTCCCAGCCCGGCTGTGAGCCACTCGATGGCTCGACTGTCGAGGGTTGCCGGTGTCGTGGTGTGACTCAGCGGGACGGTCTGGACCATCGCTCCCGCCGTGAAGGTGGGCAGCTGGTCGATGACGCGGCCATCGGGAGCGAACATCGCGCTCACGCCGACGGTCGAGGCGTTGACGACACTGCGACCCGTCTCGATGGCTCTGAGCCTCGCAATGGCCACCTGTTGGCTGCTCTCGTCCGTGTGGCCGAAGTCGGCGTTGTTGGTGGGCGCGAGGATGAACTCCGCTCCCCCGTCGACCATGCGCTGGATGAGCGAATCGTCGACGATGTCGAAGCAGATTGCGAGGCCGGCGATCGCGCCGTTGATGTCGAAGACGTTGTCGCGCTGCCCGAAGGAGAAGTCGCGCGGCACCATGTCGAACAGGCTCGGCGCGAAGGGATACCAGAACGCGCGGTCCGGCAGGTATTCCGCGAAGGGAACGGGATGGATCTTGTCGTACTGGTCGACCGCTCCCTTGCCGTTCTCCCAGAGAAGGAGACTGTTGAACATGCGTCCCTTGCTGTCCTCGGTGATCGTGCCCGTGACGAGCGGCGCCTTCATGACCTCGGTCACGTAGTCGAGTGTCTGGGCAGCGCGTTCGTTGCGCAGCGGATCGATGTCGGAGGCGTTCTCGGGCCAGACTACGACATCCACCCGCTTGCCGATCAGCGGGATAGTCGCCTGCAGGTGGTCATCGAGGGTCTGGCCGGGCTGGAATTGCGCGAAGAGGCCCGAATTGGAATTGCCCTGCACCGCGGCGACGCGAATCGAGCCGGATGAGACCACCGGCCAGGCGGGAATCAACAGCGCAAGCGTGAAAGCGGCGGTCGTGATGATGCCACGCACCGTCCAGGCGATGGAGACCTGCCGGACAGCCTGCACCACCACGGCGCTGAGGAAAGCGATCACAAAGCTCAGGCCGGAGACTCCGAGCCAGGCGACGAGCGGCGCGAAGGGGCTGTCGGACTGCGAGAAGGCCAGCCGGCCCCAGGAGAAGCCGCCGTACGGCCAGACGCTGGTGACGGCCTCCCGGAGCACCCACAGCCCGGCGACGACCATCGGTATGCCGAGCATGCGCCCCGCAGTCCCCGGCCACACGCGCGGAACGAAGCGCCAGGCGAGGGCGATGAGCGCGGCCCCGAGAGCGAAGAAGATCGACTCGAGTCCTGCAAGTGCGAGCCACGGCACGGGGCCGAGGTAGACGGTGAGCCAGAAGATGTGGTTGGCGAAGAACGCGAAGCCTCCGACGAATCCGATGAGGAGTGATGCCCACACCCTGCGGCCGATGAGAGACCAGAGCATGAGCCCGGTGCCGACGAAAATCAGCGGCCACCAGCCTCGATCGGGAAACGCCATGGCATTGAGGTACCCCGACAGGGCGGAGGCCAGCACCGCGACCCAGAGGGGCGATAGCAGCGGTCTCCGGGGCCTCAGTCGCACTCGTCAAGCCTAGGTGGCCGAACATGTGAACGAGTACAGCGTTCAGGCCACGGAGGAATAGGCGACGATGCCGCGAC
>JAODMW010000166.1 GCA_025464815.1 Microbacteriaceae bacterium
TCACCGAGGCTCTCCTCGAGGTGCGGGAGCGGCTCTCGCACACCACGCACTTCGAGGTGGAGGTCGACCGTATCGACCAGATCGAGCCGGTGTTGGCTGCGGGCATCGACACGATCATGCTCGACAACTTCACCCTCGCCGAGCTGCGCGCCGGCGTCGCGATCGTCGCTGGGCGTGCGCTCGTCGAGGCGAGCGGTTCGGTCAGCCTCGAGACGGTCGGCGACATCGCTCGTACCGGCGTCGACATCATTTCCGTTGGCGCCCTCACCCATAGCGTGCGCTCCCTGGATCTCGGACTCGACATCGAACTGGACCCCCTGTGATCTATCTCGACAACGCCGCGACGACCCCCGTGCGTCGGGAGGTGCTCGAGGCGATGTGGCCATACCTCACCGGCGACTTCGGCAATCCGTCCAGTCACCACGAGGTGGGCGAGGCCGCGGCGCGCGGGCTGGCCGCGGCGCGGGAGTCGCTGGCGGCGTCGCTCGGCTGCCGGGCATCCGAAATCATCTTCACCGCGGGCGGCACGGAGGCCGACAACCTCGCGATCAAGGGGATAGCCCTCGCGGCCCCGCGTGGCAGGCATGTCATCACGACCGCCATCGAACACGAGGCGGTGCTGGAGAGCTGCGACTACCTGCGCCGTTTCCACGGCTTCGAGATCGACTTCCTGCCCCTCGACGCGAGCGGGCTCGTGGATGCCGACGATGTCGCACGACTGCTGCGACCCGACACCACGCTCGTCACCGTCATGCACGCCAACAACGAGATCGGCACGGTACAGCCGATCGAGCGGATCGCCGAGCTGACCAGGGCGGCGGACGTGCCATTCCACACGGACGCCGTGCAGTCGGCGGGCTGGCTCGAACTCGGCCTGCGCACTCTCGGCGTCGATGCCCTGAGCATCTCCGGCCACAAGCTCGGCGCGCCCAAGGGCATCGGCGCAGTGGCGATTCGTGGCGCCGTGGCACTCGAGCCGTTGGTGCACGGCGGCGGGCAGGAACGCGGACGCCGCTCTGGCACCGAGAATGTGGCGGGAGCGGTTGGTCTGGCCGCCGCGCTCCGGCTCTCGGCGCATTCGCGGGAGGAACTGGCGAGTGTCGCGCGCATCCGTGACATCGTGATCGACGGTGTGCTCGCATCCGTCCCCGAGGCATTCCTCACCGGTTCGCGCGAATCCCGACTGCCGTCACACGCCTCGTTCTGTTTCCCCGGCACGAGCGGCGAAGCCGTGCTGCTCGAGTTGGAGCGGTGGGGCATCGTCTGTTCGAGCGGTTCGGCCTGCGCTGCGGGGAGCGACGAGCCCTCCCACGTGCTCGTCGCACTCGGCATCGCGCCAGAAGTCGCGAAGACGGCCGTGCGCTTCACCCTCGACACGACGACGACCGAGGCGGATGCCGGCGAAGTGGTCGCGCGCGTCACCGAGGCGGTCGCAACGCTACGGTCCCACCGCTGAGTCGCCTGCCGATCGGTCGTCCCGCGGCTCGCTAAGCTGGGGGTTCTGCTATTTCGACCGTGTATCTCTCGACCGTGTATCTTTCGACCGTGCATCCAGCCCGGCTGACCCCTGGAGTTCTCTGTGGCCAACGCCTCCCCCCTCGATCCCGTCATCAACCTGGCGAAGCGCCGTGGCTTCGTCTTCCAGTCGGGGGAGATCTACGGCGGTTCGCGTTCGGCCTGGGATTACGGCCCGCTCGGCACGGCGCTGAAGGAGAACATCAAGCGCCAGTGGTGGCAGTTCATGGTGCAGGGCCGCGACGACATCGTCGGCATCGACTCCGCGGTCATCCTTCCGCGGCGGGTCTGGGAAGCATCCGGACATGTCGAGGTCTTCAGCGATCCCCTGGTGGAGTCGCTCCACACGCACAAGCGCTACCGTGCGGACCACCTGCTCGAGGCGTATGAGGAGAAGCACGGTCATCCGCCCGTGAACGGTCTCGCCGACGTCAAGGACCCCGACACCGGCCAGCCGGGCTCCTGGACCGAGCCGCAGAACTTCTCCGGCCTGCTCAAGACCTTCCTCGGCCCGGTCGACAACGAGGAGGGCCTGCATTACCTCCGACCGGAGACCGCGCAGGGCATCTTCGTGAACTTCGCCAACGTGCTTGGGGCCGCGCGCATGAAGCCGCCGTTCGGCATCGCCCAGATCGGCAAGAGCTTCCGCAACGAGATCACGCCCGGAAACTTCATCTTTCGCACACGCGAGTTCGAGCAGATGGAGATGGAGTTCTTCGTCAAGGAGGGCACCGACGAGCAGTGGCATCAGTACTGGATCGACGCGTCGCTCAAGTGGTACACCGACCTGGGCATCGATCCCGCGAACCTGCGCCTGTTCGAGCACCCCCAGGAAAAGCTCTCCCACTACTCCAAGCGCACCGTCGACGTGGAATACCGTTTCCGTTTCGCCGGCAGCGAGTGGGGCGAGCTCATGGGTGTGGCGAACCGCACGGACTTCGACCTCAGGACCCACTCCGAAGCATCCGGTGTCGACCTCTCGTACTTCGACCAGACGACGAACGAACGCTGGATCCCCTACGTGATCGAGCCCGCGTTCGGTCTTACGCGTGCGCTCATGGCCTTCCTCGTCGACGCCTACCACGAGGACGAGGCGCCGAACACGAAGGGCGGCGTCGACAAGCGAACTGTGTTGCGTCTCGATCGGCGGCTCGCGCCGATCAAGGTCGCGGTGCTCCCGCTGTCGCGCAACGAGCAGCTGTCGCCGGTGGCGCGTGAGGTCGCCGCCGACCTGCGCAAGTACTGGAACATCGATTTCGACGATGCCGGCGCCATCGGCCGTCGTTATCGTCGCCAGGACGAGATCGGCACGCCGTTCTGCATCACCGTCGATTTCGACACGCTCGACGACGGCGCGGTGACGGTACGCGAGCGGGACTCCATGGCGCAGGAGCGCGTTTCGCTCGATCGGTTGCGTGGCTACCTGGCCGAGCAGCTGATCGGCGCGTAGCCGCGCGGCGGGTCCGTCGACCCTGCGCCTGCGGCGAGGCCACCGTGCCTCGTCCCCCCCCGTCTTTTTCGGAAATTCAGGACTTCGGGAGCCTCTCTGTTTGCGACGCGCGGTACGGCGGTCTTTCGAGTGCCATGATTCTGCCGAAATCCTGAATTTCCGACGGAGGACGTGACGCCACCGATCCTGCACAGGCGGGGTCTCGGCGCCGAGTGCACGACTTCTCGGTGGCTGCTCACCGGCCGCCGGCAACGGATCAACCTGAAGCCATGCGTGACATAGCAGAGATAGTGGATTCGTTGGGTGGTCTCGCCCAGAAGCAGCAACTGGTGGCGCGTGGCGCCCGTGACGTCGACCTCACCCGCGCGGTGCGTGAGGGCACAGCCAGTCGGGCCAGGCAGGGCTGGTACACGACCCTTCCGGATGCGGATCCCCGCGTGCGAGCCGTGCGGGTCGGCGGCCGATTGACGGGCATCTCCGCGATCATTCACGCTGGCGGATGGGTTCTGGGCAGTCATCCGCTGCATGTGTCCGTTCCGGACAACGCCGCCCGCCTGCGGTCGCAGCACGATCGTCGAGTGGCGTTCGATACCTCGGCGCGCGGCGGCGTCGTGCTTCACTGGGACGGCATCGCGGTGGGCGAGCGAGGAGATGTGGCATCCGTCGGCCTTCTCGATGCGCTCTACCGGGTCGTCCTGGACGAGAATCTCGAGACCTCCGTGGCCGCACTCGACTGGGCTCTGAGAACGGCGGCCATCGATCGGGTCGACTTCGAGTCACTCATGCTTCGGCTTCCCGAGGACTACCGGTACATCCGCGAATGGGTGGACGAGAACTGCGACAGCCTGCCGGAAAGCCTTTCTCGTACTCGGCTGCGGCTGCGTGGCCATTCGGTCGTGTCGCAGGTATCCATTGGCGCCGCGGAGCACATCGACCTGCTGGTCGACGAGTGTGTAGCGGTCGAAACGGATGGCGAGGAGTTCCACCTCACCCGTTTCGACCGCGACCGACGCAAGGACATGAGCATCACCATGGAGAAGCTGTATGCCTTCAGGCCGACGGCTCGCATGGTCTTCTACGAGTGGGACTCGGTACTGCTGGCGATCGAGACCGCCATCTCGGTGCACAAATTCGCGTCATCCACTGGAAATTCAGGACACGCGACTTTTCGTCCGATGAGAGTGCCCGGGAATCGGCTGAGAGCGCGAAGGCGAGCCGCGCGAAGTCCTGAATTTTCGAGAGGGGGCGGGAATAGGAGGCCGCGCTCGGCGTTGAACGAAGGGTGACTGAAGCAATCAAGGTAGACATCTGGTCCGACGTGCAGTGCCCATGGTGTTACATCGGCAAGCGCAAGTTCGAGGCGGGTGCCGAACAATTCGGCGGCGACGTGGAGATCGAGTATCACTCGTTCGAGCTGGCCCCCGATACCCCGGTCGACTTCGAGGGAACACCGATCGACTACCTGAGCGAGCGCAAGGGAATGCCCGTCGACCAGGTCGAGCAGATGCTCGCGCGGGTGACCGGCATCGCTGCGGCGGTGGGTCTGGACTACGACTACGAGCACGTGCATCAGACCAACACGGTGAAGGCCCACGAACTCATCCACTATGCCAAGTCCAAGGGGCGACAGCTCGAGATGAAGGAGCGTCTGCTCAAGGCCTACTTCATCAACGGCGAGCACGTCGGTCGCATCGAGGATCTCGCCGACATCGCCGCGGAGATCGGCCTGGATCGCGACGACGTGGTTCGCGCCCTCGAATCGAACGAGTTCCTTGCCGACGTGAAGGCGGATGTCGCGCTCGCCGGCGAATACGGCATCCAGGGTGTTCCCTTTTTCGTCATCGACGGCAAGTACGGAGTGTCAGGCGCACAGGAGGCGGAGACCTTCGCTAACGTGCTGTCACAGGTACGCAGTGAAAGAGAGGCCATCCAGTGACGGATGCCATGACCATGCCGCTTCAGATCATCGGCGACCCAAATGCGGCCGTCTGTGATGGCGACTTCTGCGAGATCCCGGATCATCACGAGCAGGCCGTCGTGAACCGCCGGCTCGATGAAGATGCGGTCTAAGTTCAGGTTTCTTAAACAGGGGTATTGACCCCGGCCTTCGTGGCCCCTATTTTGGGGGACATCAACTGACGCCATACGCCGAGATCGGCCCCCGATTACGATCTCGGCAGCTGGGTACCCCGTCGAAGGACGGTGCCCGCCTCGCAAGGGTGAAGCGTTCGGTTGCAACCCGCATGCCCGAGCAATAGGAACCCGATACCCGTGTCACCGTTCCCGAACGCGCTTACCCTAGCTCCCGAGACGTCGTCGGCTTCTGCCGTCGCGCTTAGGGCGAAAGCGTTCGAGACCTGTGGTCACCGGGTTCTCCCTGTGAAACGCATGCCGGTGCTCGGACACGAGACGAAGACAGGGCAATTTCGTCTCGTGTGCTTTGGAAGGTCGCACCCTCCCCGGTCACATGCCGCAGGTCCTCGTCCGCTGAAGTCAGCTATCTCCGCGCCCCAGGGCCGGATAACCCGCATGGCTGCAATCAGCGCAATGTCGAGCGTGCCCACCGTCACAGGGTCGCGGTCGTCCGAATTGGTGCAGGAGTGTCCCCGGTCTTCGATCGGGAGCACCCTGCACCCCGATCCCAAATAAGCCCGCAGAGTTCTGTCGGGGTCGGTGACGAAATCGGGAATCACCGGCCTCGGCAGGCATTATCGGCTTGCGTCAGTTGCTGATGTCGGCAACGGTCGCATCGAAGGCGGCGATGAGCGCGTCGGCGTCCACGAATGCGCTGTAGCCGTGAGCACCCGCGCCCATGGCGATGCGCGTTCCGACGATCGCCAGGTCGGCGTAGATCGGCCAGGGGGTCGTGCTGCCGAGTGGCGTGATGGTGCCGCGCTCGTATCCGGTGGCTTCGAAGGCGAGTGACGCCTCGGGCAGCGACAGTTTGTTGACGCCCACCACCGCGCGCAGCTTCGCCCAGGAGATCTGCCTGTCGCCCGGAATCAGGGTGAAGAGGTACTCGTTCGGCGCGCCGTCCGGGGTGTGTCGGCGCACCACGAGGGTCTTCACGATGTCCCGCGCGGAGAGTCCGAGGAGGGCCGCCGCCTGTTCGAGCGAGTCGGCGGCTGGACGTTCGACGATGTCCACGTCGAGGCCACGAGCCGCGGCATCCGCTTCGACGCGGGCGCGTCCTTCAGGCTGAGTCATTGTCGGCTGGGCTTTCTGGGAGAATTGGGGGGTGACAGTCCTCGCCACCCAAGCTCCCAGCCTACAGATCGGGCCCATAGCGCTCGATGTGCCTGTCGTGCTTGCGCCTATGGCAGGCATCACCAACACCGCGTTCCGTCGGCTCTGCCGCGAGTTCGGCGCCGGGCTCTACGTCTCCGAGATGATCACGAGCCGTGCGCTCGTCGAGCGCACCGAGGGCTCGATGCGGCTCATCAAGCACCATGAGTCGGAAACCCCACGTAGCATCCAGCTCTACGGCGTCGACCCCAAGACGGTCGCGGAGGCCGTGACCATGCTCGTCGCCGAAGACCGGGCGGACCATATCGACCTCAATTTCGGATGCCCCGTGCCGAAGGTCACGCGCAAGGGCGGGGGAGCGGCGCTCCCGTGGAAGCTCGACCTCTTCCGCGACATCGTCGAGCAGGCGGTGCAGGCCGCTGGCGCGCTTCCGCTCACGATCAAGATGCGCAAGGGCATCGACTCCGATCACCTCACCTACCTCGAGGCGGGCCGCATAGCGGAGGGCGCCGGCGTCGCGAGCATCGCGCTCCACGCCCGCACGGCATCCGAGTTCTACAGCGGTCACGCGGACTGGTCGGCGATCACGCGGCTGAAAGAGTCGGTGAGCACTGTCCCGGTGCTGGGCAACGGCGACATCTGGTCCGGAGCCGACGCCATCCGCATGGTCAGGGAGACCGGGGCGGACGGCGTCGTCGTCGGTCGTGGTTGCCTCGGCCGCCCGTGGCTGTTCGGCGACCTGGCCGCGGCGTTCCGTGGCGAGGAGGATATCGCGCAGCCGTCCCTCGGCACCGTTGCCGCCACCCTGAGGAGGCACGCCGAGCTTCTGGTCGACTTCTTCGACGGAGACGAGGATCACGCCTGCCGCGACATCCGCAAGCACGTGGCCTGGTACTTCAAGGGTTATCCGGTGGGTGGTGACTTGCGAGCGAGCCTCGCGACCGTCGAGAGCCTGCAGCAGATGGACGACCTGCTCGGCATGCTCGACTGGGAGCAGCCCTACCCTGGCGAAGCCGCGGAGGGCCCTCGTGGTCGCGCGGGCACCCCGAAACGGCCTTCGCTGCCCGATGGCTGGCTGCTCAGCCGTGAACTGGCGGATACCCACCGTGCCGAGCTCGCCGAAGCCGAATTGAGCCACAGTGGCGGCTGATGCCATCCAGGGCGGCTACGGTCCGCATGACACCGCTCGCTGGTTCCCGGAAGAGCACTCGAGCCGCCGCAGTGATTTCGCCCGTGATCGGGCGCGACTACTCCATTCGAGCGCCCTGCGCAGGTTGGCCGCGAAGACCCAGGTGCTCAGCCCAGCTGCCGGCCTCGACTTCGCCCGCAACAGGCTCACGCACTCGCTCGAGGTCGCCCAGGTGGGTCGCGAACTTGCAACGAGCCTCGGGCTGGACCCGGATGTCGTGGACACCGCCTGCCTCGCACACGATCTCGGACATCCGCCCTTCGGTCACAACGGGGAGCGAGCGCTCAACGCCTGGGCGAGCGACATCGGCGGCTTCGAGGGTAACGCCCAGACGCTGAGACTGCTCACGAAGATCGAGCCGAAGGTCTTCGGGCCGGACGGACGCAGCTACGGCCTGAATCTCACGCGCGCGAGCCTCGACGCGAGCTGCAAGTACCCCTGGCCGGACACCTCCGCGGTGGACGACCCGAGCGGGCGTGCCAAGTTCGGCTTCTACGCCGACGATGTCGCAGCCTTCCACTGGTTGCGCGATGGCGCGCCGGAACGCCGGTTATGTATCGAAGCCCAGGTCATGGACCTGTCCGACGACATCGGCTATTCGGTGCACGATTTCGAGGACGCGATCTTCAACGGCTACATCGACGTGAGGGCGCTCGGTGCTCGCGCCGACCACGACGAACTCGTCGACTCCATGTTCAGGTGGATCGGCGGCGAGCACGACCATGACGAACTCATCGCGGCCTTCGATCGCCTCGACTCGCTCGACGTATGGCTCGACGACTGGGATGGCGGTCGGATGTCCCAGGGCCGGCTCAAGAACCTCACCTCCCAGCTCATCGGCCGCTTTGCCGGAGCGGCCGTGCAGGCGACCCGTCGCGAGCAGGGCGAGGGCAGCCTCATCCGTTTCTCCGCGGACATCATCGTGCCGCGCGAGATCCAGGCCGAGATCGCGGTGCTCAAGGGCATCGTCGCGGCTTTCGTCATGTCGAAGAACACCCGCCAGCCGATTTACCGGCAGCAGCGCGAGGTGCTCAGCGAGCTCGCCGATTCTCTGCTCGACCGTGGCCCGGATTCGCTCGATCCCGGATTCGCCGCCGACTGGCGCGAGGCGACGACGGATGCCGGACGCAAGCGGGCGGTCGTCGACCAGGTCGCCTCCCTCACAGACCAGTCCGCGATGGCCTGGCACGACCGGATCCGCCACTAGCCGCACCGGTTGTGCCGCTGCGGAGCCCCCCCCTTTCGGAAATTCAGGAGAACGGTCGCGCGAGCGCCGAGGAGTGCTGCAACGACGGGCCATCGAAACGTTCGTCGTGACCGTTCTCCTGAATTTCCGAAAGAAGGTTGGGCGGGAGGAGCACCGGGGTCGGCCGCGGTGAGGCCTGGGGAGGTGGTCGCGAGTGCCGGTCGTCTGCCGGGCAACTTAGAATCACAGTGTGCCCGGCCTCATTCGACGAAACGATATCGACGAGGTTCGCGCGCGGATCAACATCGCCGACATCGTCGGCGACTACGTCACCCTCAAGGGCGCCGGCGTCGGTTCGCTCAAGGGCCTGTGCCCCTTTCACGACGAGCGCAGCCCGAGCTTCCACGTGCGTCCCCAGGTCGGCCGCTACCACTGCTTCGGATGCGGCGAAGACGGCGACGTTTTCAGCTTCCTGCAGAAGATGGACCACACGACCTTCACGGAGGCCGTCGAGCGCATGGCCGCGCGCATCGGGTTCGAGCTGCACTACGAAGACGGTGGGCAGGCCAACAGCGACCACGGCAACCGCGCACGGATCCTCGGCGCCAACCAGGCCGCGGCCGATTTCTTCGTCGCCCAGTTGGCGACGCCGGAGGCTGAGCCGGGCAGGAAGTTCCTCGGCGAGCGTGGGTTTGATCCGTCAGCGGCTCAGCGTTTCGGAATCGGGTTCGCCCCCAAGAGCTACGACGCCCTGAGCAAACACCTCAAGACTCTCGGCTACACCGAGGCAGAGCTGCTCGCCGCCGGACTCGTCGGCCAGGGCGACCGCGGCACCTACGATCGCTTCCGCGGCCGACTCGTCTGGCCGATCCGCGACGTCACGGGCCAGACCCTCGGTTTTGGAGCACGCAAGCTTCTGGATGACGACCAAGGTCCCAAATACCTCAACACCCCCGAGACGGCGGTCTACCACAAGTCGCAGGTGCTCTACGGGCTCGACCTCGCCAAGCGGGACATCGCCCGCGGCCGCCAGGTCGTCGTCGTCGAAGGCTATACCGACGTCATGGCCTGCCACCTCGCCGGCATCACCACCGCCGTCGCGACCTGTGGAACCGCCTTCGGCGTCGACCACATCAAGGTGATCCGCCGGGTGCTTGGCGATGTCGATAACGCCGATTCGCGTGGGGTCGGCGAGGTCGTCTTCACTTTCGACCCCGACGAGGCGGGCCAGAAGGCGGCGAGCAGGGCCTTCAGCGAGGAACAGCGTTTCGCCGCCCAGACGTTCGTGGCGGTCGCGCCCGATGGGCTCGATCCGTGCGACCTGCGGTTGAACCGCGGCGATGACGCGGTACGACGTCTCATCCAGGGCAAGAAGCCCATGTTCGAGTTCATGATCCGTCGGGTGCTCGCGGCGCACAACCTCGACACCGTCGAGGGTCGCGTCGCGGCTCTCCGGGCCTGTGCTCCCGTTGTCGCGGGCATCCGCGACCAGGCGCTCAACGTCGGCTATGTGCGCAACCTCGCCGGATGGCTGGGCATGGATCCGGCCGAGGTGGGGCGAGCCGTGGCATCCGCGAGGGGGAGGGTGCCAGACCAGCCGGCGAATCGCCAGGTCGCGACCGATCAACAGGCGCAACAGCCCCAGGAACAGGGGCCGTCCCTGGTGCACCTGCCCACCGATCCGGCTACGAGGCTCGAACGTGACGCGCTCATGGCGATCCTGCAGCAGCCGGAGGCGGTCGGCCGCGAACTCGTCGAACGGGCGAGCCAGGTCGCCTATTCGAACGCGTCGCTCGCCGTCGTTCGCGACGGGGTCGCCGTGAGCATGGAGGCCTTCGCGACATCCGGATGGCTCGAGCGCGTGACCTCGGAGGTGCCCGCGTCGTTCGCGACCCTCGTGAGAGAGCTCGCCCTCGCGCCGTTGCCGGAAAAGCCCAACCGCGATCTCTCGATCTACTGCAAAGCCGTCGCCATCGACATCATCGAGCGCGACCTGCTGCGGCGCAAGGCCGACCTTCTCGGCCAGATGCAGCGTACGGATGGCGCGGCCGAGCCCGAAAAATACCGCGCGATCCAGGTAGAAATCGTAAGGATCGAAGCGGAACGCCGGGCCCTGCGAACCGACTGATCCGCGTGTTGCAGATGCGTAAACATTCCTCGTCCGGTCGTTCTCGATGTCCGACTGCGGGCCTTTCTGTGTTACCAAGGACTCATACAGCAGTGAGTGGTCCGCATAAATTGTGGGCCATTGTGTTCTTTCACGAGAGAGGCAAACGGATATGACATCCGCATCCATGATTCGCAAGCGAACGCTTGCCATACTCGGTGGCACCGCCATCGCCGCACTCGCACTCGCCGGTTGCTCCGGCGGCGGCGGGGCGACCACCACGAAGGCGCTGACCATCGGGACCACCGACAAGGTGACTTCGCTCGATCCAGCAGGTTCATATGACAACGGCTCGTTTGCCGTCATGACCCAGGTTTACCCCTTCCTCATGAACTCGAAGCCGGGCACCTCCGATGTCGAGCCCGACATCGCGGTATCCGCGAAGTACACGACACCGACCGAGTACACGGTGGTACTCAAGAAGGGCCTCACCTTCGCTAACGGCGACAAGCTCACCTCGTCCGACGTGAAGTTCAGCTTCGACCGCATGGTGAAGATCGCGGACCAGAACGGCCCGTCGTCGCTGCTCGGCAACCTCGCAAGCGTCGAGGCTACGGATGCGACGACCGTCGTCTTCCACCTCAAGAGCGGCAACGACCAGGTCTTCCCGCAGATCCTCTCGAGCCCCGCGGCTCCGATCGTCGACGAGCAGGTCTTTTCGGCAGACAAGATCACGAGCGACGACGCCATCGTCAAGGCCCATGCCTTCGCAGGCCAGTACGACATCTCGAGCTACAAGTTCAACCAGCTCGTGCAGTTCAAGGCCTTCGCGGGCTACCAGGGCGTTCTCGGCGCGCCGAAGACCGCCACGATCAACCTCAAGTACTACACCGACCAGTCGAACATGAAGCTCGACGTGCAGAAGGGCGGCATCGACGTCGCGGCGCGGAGTCTCTCCGCGACCGATATCGAGAGCCTGCAGACGAACAAGTCCGTCAAGGTCACGACCGGCCCCGGTGGCGAGATCCGCTATATCGTCTTCAACTTCAACACCCAGCCGTTCGGCGCGACGACAGCGGAGGCCAACCCGGCCAAGGCTCTTGCCGTGCGCCAGGCCGTTGCGGACCTCATCGACCGCGCCGCGATCGCCAAGCAGGTCTACAAAGACACCTACCTGCCGCTGTACTCCTACGTTCCCGCAGGGCTCACCGGCGCGAACACCGCACTGAAGGGACTCTACGGCGACGGCAATGGCGGCCCCGACCTCACCAAGGCGAAGAAGACCCTCACGGATGCCGGAATCACAGCGCCAGTCGTGCTCAACCTGCAGTACAACACCGACCACTACGGTGCGTCGTCGACCGACGAGTACGCGCTCGTGAAGAGCCAGCTCGAGGCGAGCAAGCTGTTCACGGTCAACCTGCAGTCCACCGAGTACGTGCAGTACTCGAAGGATCGTACCGCTGACGTCTACCCGGAATACCAGCTCGGCTGGTTCCCGGACTACTCCGACGCCGACAACTATCTGACGCCGTTCTTCCTCACCAAGAACTTCATCGGAAACCACTTCTCCGACCCCGCCATCGACTCCCTGCTCACCGCGCAGGCCGTCGAGACGGACAAGGCGAAGCGCACATCGGAGATCGGGGACATCCAGGACAAGGTGGCCGCCCAGCTGCCGACCATCCCGCTGCTTCAGGGCGCACAGGTCGTGGTTGAGGGCAAGGACGTCAAGGGCGTCACCCTGGACGGCTCGTTCAAGTTCCGGTTCGGAACGCTCAGCAAGTAGTAGCGCAGGCATACGGCTAAAATCTATGAAGCCGTAGTCGGGGGCGATCCGCACATGAGCGGATCGCCCCTTCATCGTCTCGAGTGACTGACAGGCAGGTCCGACGCATCCAGGTCGGATTCCACACAGATTGGCGAGCATGACCACGACCATGATTCCGGCAGCATCGCCGGCATCCCCCGCTGCACGCCCGAAGAGGGCGAAGGCCGGCGGTACCAAGATCTGGCGCTACATCGTCGTGCGCCTGCTGCTCATCATCCCCACGGTTTTCATCCTCGTCTCGATGGTGTTCTTCCTGATGCGCCTCACGGGCGACCCGATCACGGCGGCGCTCGGGGGGCGGCTGAGCGCGGCGCAGCTTCAGGAGCGCATCCACGCGGCGGGCTACGACCGGCCGATCCTGATCCAGTACGTCGAATACCTCGCAAAGCTCGTGCGGGGCGACTTCGGTACCACCATCAGCGACAATCACACCGTCCTGTCCGTACTCACGACCTACGGCGGCGCGACGCTGGAGCTCGCCTTCTATGCCCTCATCGTGGCCTTCATCGTCGGCATCCCGCTCGGAATGCTCGCGGCCTATTTCCGGGACAAGTGGCCGGACGCGATCCTGCGGGTCTTCGCGATCCTGTCCTATGCGACGCCGGTCTTCTTCGCCGGCCTCCTGCTCAAACTGGTGTTCTCCGTCTGGCTCGGCGTGCTTCCGGTTGCCGGGAGAGCATCGACCAGCGTGGAACTCGACATCCAGTTTCTGCCCCACCCGACCGGCATCTATCTGATCGATGCGTTCCAGACCGGCAACCTCGCGGATGTCGGTGACGTTCTCCAGCACGCGATCCTTCCCGGCATCGCCCTCGGGCTGCTCACCGCCGGTGTGTTCCTCCGCCTCGTGCGCACGAACGTCATCGGCACCCTCTCCGCCGACTATGTCGATGCGGCGCGCTCGCGCGGGGTGAGCGAGTTCCGCCTCGTGCGTAAACACGCGTACAAGCCGGCGCTCATCCCGATCATCACGGTCATCGGCCTGCAGATCGCGCTGTTGCTGGGTGGCGCCGTGCTCACCGAGACGACCTTCGAGTGGAAGGGACTCGGCTTCATGCTCGCCCACTACCTGCAGGCCAGGGACTTCGTCGCCGTACAGGGAATCGTCGTGCTCCTCGCCGTCATCGTCGCGGTCACCAACTTCATCGTGGACATCATTGCCGCGATCATCGACCCGCGAGTGAGGTACTGAGATGAGCGCCACGACAGCCGCACGAAATGCCGCCACGCCCAAGCGCCCGCTCTGGACCCGCATCCCGGTCGTGCATCAGTTGCGACAGAGCGTTGGGCTCCAGCGCGGGATGCTCGTCGCTGGCCTCGTGATCGTCGCGGTCTTCCTGCTCACAGCCATCTTCGCGCCGCTCATCGCACCCTACGGGTTCGCGCAGCTCAGCACGGCGGGCAAGACCTTCGGTGCCCAGCAGCCTCCGTCGCCGCAGCACCTGCTCGGCACGACGGTGGGCGGCTACGACGTGCTCTCCCGCACGCTGTGGGGAGCGCAGACAGCGCTCTTCGTCATCGTGCTCGCCATCGTTTTTTCGATCTTCATCGGCGTTCTGCTCGGACTCGTCTCCGGATACCTCGGCGGGTGGCTCGATCGGGTGCTGGTCGTCGTGGCCGACGCCATCTACGCCTTCCCCAGCCTCCTGCTCGCGATCGTCATGTCGATCGTGATCTCCGGCGGGCAGTCCAACCTCATCGGCGGGGTGCTCGCGGCGGCCATCTCGATCACCGTGGTCTTCGTTCCGCAGTACTTCAGGGTCATCCGGGCGGAAACGGTACGCGTCAAGTCCGAGGCCTTCGTGGAGTCCGCGAAGGTACTGGGGGCGAGTTCGTTCCGCATCATGTTCCGGCACATTCTGCGCAACTCGACACGCACTCTGCCACTCATCCTCACGCTCAACGCGTCGGAGGCGATCCTGACTCTCGCGGGTCTCGGTTTCCTCGGTTTCGGCATCGAGCCGAGTTCGGCCTCCGAATGGGGGTTCGACCTCAATCGATCGATCTCCGACGTCACCGCGGGCATCTGGTGGACGTCGGTGTTCCCCGGCGTGGCCATTGTTCTCGCCGTGCTCGGAATGACGCTCGTCGGCGAGAGTCTCAACGACCTCGCCGACCCCCGCCTGCGTACGCGCCGACGTGCTGCGGGCGCCATCCCGCCTCCCGGCACCTCGGTCGCGACCGCTCCGGGGGCCAGCACGGACGTCATAGGCGACCTCGAATTGGAGTCACGCTCATGAGCAGTCTGGCGCGCGGCGAACAGGCAGTCGGTATCACGGATCTCACGGTCACCTTCGCGACCGACGGCGGCGATGTGCGCGCGGTCAATGGCGTGACACTGTCGGTCAACGCGGGCGAAGTACTGGCCATCGTGGGGGAGAGCGGCAGCGGCAAGACCGTCACGGCGAAGACCATCCTCGGGCTCCTGCCGGAGACGGCTACGGCATCCGGTGTCGTGTTGCTCGGCCAGGACAATGTCGTGACCATCAGCCACAAACGCCTTCGCGAGATCCGTGGAACGAGCGCGGCGATGGTCTTCCAGGAGCCGTCGACCGCCCTCAACCCGGTCTACACCGTTGGATGGCAGATCGCCGAGGGGCTACGCGCTCACGGCAAATACAGTCGGGCGGAGGCGAAAGCCAAGGCGATCGAGATTCTCGACAAGGTTGGCATCCCGGATGCGGCTGAACGGGTCAACTACTACCCGCACCAGTTCTCCGGTGGACAGAAGCAGCGTGTCGTCATCGCGATGGCGCTGGTGCTCGACCCAGAGCTCATCGTCGCCGACGAGCCGACGACGGCGCTCGACGTCACCGTGCAGGCCGAGATCCTCGACCTGTTGCGCCGCTGTCGAGACGAGTTCAACACGGCGATCGTGCTCATCACCCACAACATGGGAGTCGTGGCCGATCTCGCCGACCGGGTCGCGGTCATGTACCAGGGTGAGGTCGTCGAGGAGGCGGATGTCACGAGCCTTTTCGGCAATCCGCAGCACGAGTACACGCAACGACTCCTCGCCGCCGTGCCCTACCTCGGTTCCGGAACAGTCCGCACACAGGAACGTGCCGCCGAGCGTGCGCTGACAGCTTCCGAACCGCTCGTCGTCGCGAAGGACCTCGAGATCGAATACCCTGGCCGCTTCGGCCGCGGAGGATTCCGCGCCGTCAACCGGGTGAGCTTCGAGATCGGCGCACGCGAGGTACTCGGGCTCGTCGGGGAGAGTGGATCGGGCAAGACGACGATCGGGCGCGCCATCGGCGGCCTCACCCGTATCACCGGCGGGTCGCTCACCGTTCTCGGCCGCGAGATGCTCGGGGTGCGGGAACGCCAGTTCCGACCGCTTCGAAGCGAGATCGGTTTCGTCTTTCAGGACCCGGCGACGAGCTTCAACCCGCTCCTCAGCATCGCGGAGTGCGTGGCCGAGCCGCTCATCGTCCATGGGAGGGCGGGGGATGCCCGTGCCGCCCGCCCCCGCGTCGATGAGCTCCTCGAGGCCGTGCAGCTGCCAAGGGCGTTCGGCGACCGCTTCCCGCATGAGCTGAGCGGTGGACAGCGACAGAGGGCGTCACTCGCCAGAGCCATCGCCCTCAATCCGCGATTGCTCATCGCCGACGAGCCGACGAGCGCCCTCGATGTCTCCGTGCAGGCACGGGTGCTCGAGCTGTTCGCCGAGTTGCAGAAGGAGTTCGGTTTCGCCGCGCTCTTCATCAGCCACGACCTGGCGGTGGTCGACATCCTCGCCGACCGCATCGCCGTCCTCTATCACGGTGAACTCGTCGAGGAGGGTACGGGAGCCGAAGTGCTGGGTGCGCCGCAGCATCCCTAAACGAAACGGCTTCTCGCCTCGCTGCCCGTGCCGGACCCCGCAGAACAGGCGAAGCGGCGCAACGAACTGCAGTTGTTGAGG
>JAODMW010000205.1 GCA_025464815.1 Microbacteriaceae bacterium
CGAAGACGTTCTCGAGCCAGGAGGTCGGCATCGGGGTCGTGAACTGGGGAAGGCTGTAGCGCCAGTTCGCACAGCGGTCGCATCCGCCCAGAAGCTGTTGCTTTCCCCAGTTCTCGACGCTCAGGTAGAGGTAGGGCTGCCCATCGACCTGCAGGTACGGCCGCCCGTTCGCTCCGACCGCGACGCGGGAGATAGGAACCGGATCGGCGGTGGCCGGCGGGGTGGGGGACAGGGTCATCGAACCGATCCCGAGGCCGAAGACAAGGCTGAGGAGCAGGGCGCCGCGAAGCGCGCGTCGTACGTGCATGTTTCATCTCCCTTGATGAGCAAGCTATGAAGCAGAGTTGACACGCGTAGTCTACGCGTGTAGCGTGCGACAGCACCACCCCACCAGCAACACTTGTTCGACATCGGATTTCAACGAGGAGACACATGTCCAATCACACGACCCGAATGGTCCTGGGAGCGCTTGTCGCTTCTGTGCTGTTCGCCGCAGTCGCGGGATGCAGTTCGACGGGAGGCTCGAGCAATTCGGGCAGCGTCACCCTGAACTTCCTGCACACAAAGAACGCCGATCCGACCTGGGCCAAAGCGATCTCGGCTTTCGAGAAGGCAAATCCCGGCGTCACGATCAAAGAGACCGAGACTTCGTTCGATGACCTCAACAGCCAGATCCAGGCTCGCCTGAGCGTCAAGGACGACACGATCGACGTCTACACGGTCGACGGACCGCGCCTCGCGAACTCGGCCGCGCAGGGTTTCCTCGCGGACCTGAGCAGTTACAAGTCCGACATCGTTTCGCAGACGGGAAGCTCGGCTGCCGACTCCGTCACCTACGCCGGTAAGCAGTACGCCTTCCCGCAGTGGACCTCGACCAACCTGATGTTCTACAACAAGTCCGTGTTGAAAGCCGCAGGCGTCGCGGACCCGAGTGCGGACCCAGCGAGTCGGCAGACCTGGGAGGACATCGTCGCGAATGGAAAGAAGGCGCAGGCCGCCGGCACGAAGTATGCGGTCGGCTTCGAGCAGGTCGATCGTTACTACCAGCTCCAGCCGCTCTTCGAATCCGCGGGCGGTGGAAGCGGACTCACCGGCAAGGGCAACCTGACCCCGGCGATCACGACGCCGGAGTGGGAGAAGACCGCGAGTTGGTACGGCAACCTCTTCTCCTCCGGACTGTCGCCCCGCGGCATCCCGGTCGAACAGATGCCCGACCAGTTCACTTCGGGCAACATCGCCTACTTCGTTGGCGGCCCATGGAACTACCCCGCTTTCGCCAAGTCGGGAGTCGATTTCGGGGTCGCGCCGTTCCCGTACTTCGACGGCGGCAAGAAGGTCACGACATCCACCTCATGGACAGTCGGAGTGAGCGCCTTCAGCGCGCACAAGGACATCGCTGAGAAGTTCGCGAAGTACATCACGCTCGATCCCAAGGGTGCGAACCTGGTGTATCCGGAAGGCCTGCCGATTCAGAAGGACTCGCTCACGAGCTACCTGGCCGACCTCACGGCCAAGGGCGGTCGCGATGCGGATCTCGCCGGAATCATCAAGTATGAGGTCGCCAACACCGGAGTTGCCCGTCCGACGAGTGTCGGCTATGTCGACTTCGAGACGACGATGAACAAGGCCTTCGCCGACATCCGAAACGGAACCGACGCGAAGACCAGTCTCGACGGCGCGAGCACGCAACTCACCACTCAATTCGCCCGCTACAAGTAAACCGGAGCCGATCCGGGTTGGGGGCAGTCGGCAGCGGCTGCCCCCAACCCGTTCCGGACGGCATCCTGGAGATTGACCGTCGATGGAGGACACCATGCCCAAGCTTGCCGCGCGAACAAGCGCGACGACCCGATCCGGGTCGGCCGCCACCCGGCCCGGCTGGCTCAAACGTCTCACCGGTCGCGAGAGCTATGTCGCTTTCTGGTTCCTTCTGCCCGCGCTGGCCATGCTCGTCCTGCTGCGATTGTGGCCACTGGGCGGCGCGATCGCGACCTCGACGCAGGCCTCCGGATTCGGCAAAACGGGTTTCGTCGGCATCGACAACTATGTACGGATACTCCAGGACGCGACATTCCTGAACGCGCTCAAGGTGACCCTGCTGTTCACCGTCCTGGTGAATCCGTTCCAGATCGTCCTCGCCCTGTTGTTCGCCGTTCTGCTCGTGCAGAAGATTCCGGCCGTCGGCCTGTGGCGGTCGATCATCTTCCTTCCCGCGGCGGTTCCGCAGAGTGTGTCCGCGGTCATCTGGGGAATCGTGTTCCGGCCGGACGGTCCGATGAATGGCGCTCTCAAGGTGCTCGGCATCCCTCAACAGCCCTTCTTGACCTCGCCGTCACAGGCGCTGCTCTCCATCATCGTCATTGTCAGCTGGGTCGGGGTCGGCTTCTGGATGATGTTCCTCATCGCCGGGCTCAAGGACATCCCGGCGGAGCTCTACGAGGCGGCGGAGGTCGACGGCGCCGGTAGCCTGCGGAAGTTCTTCAGCGTGACCATCCCCCAATTGCGGCGTCCGTTGCTCTTCGTGCTCGTTGCCGACACGGTCGCCAACTTTCTCGTCTTCGCTCCTGTGCAGATCCTCACCAAGGGGGGCCCGACCGGCTCGACAGATCTCGTCATGGTTGAGATCTTCAACAAGGCCTTCACGACGGGGGACCTCGCCGGCGCCACGGCCGGCACCGTTCTACTGGTGCTCGTGGTCCTGGCTGTCGTCACCGCCCAGTTCCGCCTGCTCCCGGGGCGTGATTGATCATGAAGAAGACATTCGGCCTCTCCGTTCAGAAGTACATCCTGCTCATCCTGGCGATCCTCATTTCGCTCTATGCGCTCGCCCCGCTGTTCTGGGCGGGTATCGGAGCCTTCAGGACCGAGCAGGACATCTTCAAGTACATGAACCCGCTGACCTGGCAGTCGTTCATTCCTGCGCCATTCACCTGGGACAACGTGCAAGTCGTTCTGCAGTCGTCGTTCCCGCGCGCGCTGCTCAACTCCATCATCGTCACGGCTTCGACGGTGGCGCTGGGGCTTGCCGTGTCGGTCCCCGCGGCATTCGCACTCTCCGCGCTCAAATTCCGGGGGCAGGGGCTCGTCTTCGCGGTGATCCTGCTGAGCTTCCTCATCCCGTTCGACAGCATCGCGATACCGCTGTCCGCGACCTTCCGTACCCTGCATCTGCAAGACGGATTCCTGGGACTCATCCTCCCTGGCATCGGCAACGGGCTCGCCATCTTCCAGCTGCGGCAATTCTTCTTGAACGTGCCGCTCGAGTTGAAGGAGGCTGCGCGTCTCGACGGGATGGGCTGGTTCGCGCTCATGATGAAGATCTATGTGCCGCTGGCGAAACCGGCGTTGATCGGTGCCGGGCTGTTGCTCTTCATCTTCCAGTGGCAGGCCTATCTGTGGCCTCTGCTCATCGCTCCCGATCCCCAATACATCCAGGCCCCTATCGCGATCGCGAACTACGCCGGCGAGCACAGCGTGGCGTATGGCGCCATTTTCCTGGCCGGAATCGTGACGGCCCTGGTGCCGCTCGTCGTGCTGCTCTTCACGCAGAAATACTTCACCCAGTCCATCGCAACCTCAGGAAGCAAAGGCTAAAACAATGCGTCTCATCCACGAGCCCCTCGACAAGGAGATCCCGTGTCGATGGTGAACCTCCTCATCGAAACGGACATCTTCAGCGACGTCGACGACGTCGGCGCACTGGCGGTCGCCCATGCCTTGGCGGACGAAGGGTCGGCAACGATTGTCGCGATCTGTGTCAACACCCCGAGCCGTTGGGGCCATCAGGCCGTACGGATCGTCAACGCCTACTACGGCAGGCAGGTCATCCCGGTGGGCGCACTCCTGCCCCTCGACGACTCGATTGCGGACAGGGACTACGCGAAGCAACTCGTCACCGCCTTTTCGACGGGAGAGGAGGTCGACCCTCCGGAGGACGCGGTGCGGGTGGCCCGACGTGCTCTCCATGGCGCCGCGGACGACTCGATCGTCGTGGTATCCCTCGGATTCTTCCAGAACCTGATCGGCCTGCTCCGCTCGGAAGCCGACGACATATCTCCCGCGACGGGATTGGAGCTCGTGCGCCGGAAGGTCACGCGTACGGTCGTCATGGGCGGCCTGTTCCCGCAGGGATGGGAGTTCAACGTGGGCGAGTATCCCGCGGTCGCCGCCGAGTTCGTCGATACCTGGCCGGGCGATCTCGAGTTCCTCGGCTGGGAGGTCGGGGATGATGTCATCACAGGGCGGGACCTCTCCCGCGATCTCGACCCCGAGAATCCGGTCTCCGCGGCGTACCGTGCGTTCAGCGGATCCGGCGCCGGCCGCCAGAGCTGGGACCTGATGGCCGTGGCGTTGGCCGTTCACGGGGTCGGCACGGAGTACGAATACAGTCCAGCGGGCCGAGTCAGCGTTCTCCAGCACGGGCGGACCGAGTGGGTGGAGGAGATCGGAGGCAGACACAGGTACGTTAGGAGGCTCGAGTCCGCGGAAACCATCGCCGCTCTCCTGGACCGGTATCTGTCGCAAACCCCGCTCGTCCGGCGTATCTTGTCACCACTCACGACTGAATCGGGATTGTCAACATGACGGTGATCGTTATCGGCTCCGCGAACCAGGACTATATCGTGCAACTCGAGCATGCGCCGGCTCTTGGTGAGACGGTCCTGGCAAAGAGCCTGAGGAAACAGCCGGGTGGGAAGGGCGCCAACCAGGCGGTTGCAGCATCCCGCGCCGGAGCCGAGGTCGTCTTCGTCGGTTGTGTCGGCGACGACGACGATGGAGCTCTCGTGCTGCGCCAACTCAGGTCCGAAGGCGTCGACACGAGCGAGGTCGAGGTGGTCGGCAGCCAGCCGACCGGGCTCGCCCTCGTCTACGTCTTCGAGGATGGGGAGAACTCGATCGCGGTCATCCCCGGCGCGAACGGCGCGGTTCCCGCATCCCGGGCCGCGCGTGTCATACGAAGGCTCGCCGGTCCGAATACCGTCGTCGTCACGCAGGGTGAGGTGTCCCACGAGGTCATCGAGGCGGCCATATCGACCGCGCGCTCGACCGGGGCTCGACCGATCCTCAACCTCGCTCCGTACAGCGTGGTGGAGCGGGATGTGCTCGCGCTCTGTGACCCTCTCGTCGTGAACGAGAACGAAGCGTCGGCGCTTCTCGGCACGAGGGTGGATGACCTCGGCTCAGCGAAACTCGCGGCCGCGAGCCTCGCTCGGCTCGCCCGGTCCGTCGTCATCACGATCGGAAGCGCCGGGGCGGTGTGGGCGGAGGGGGATGCGCTCGGTCACGTTCCCGTTCCCGTCGTCGATGCGGTTGTCGACTCGACGGGTGCCGGTGATGCTTTCGTCGGCGCGCTGTCCACACTGCTTTCCGAGGGCGCCACCCTCCCACGGGCCGTGGAGGTCGGGGTGCGCGCCGGTTCGTTCGCGGTCACCCGACTTGGCGCGCAATCCTCCTATCCGATGCGCGAGGACATCGGTTTCTCGGTGGACGAAGGTCGTGAGAGGGTGAACCGGCGATACACGATGCCGGTTGCGCAAGAATAAGGCTTCGCCACGTTTCACGAGAGAGGCCGGAATGAGCGTTACGCGGGTCGATGTGGCACGCAGGGCCGGGGTCTCGGAGGCCGTGGTCAGCTATGTCGTCAACGACGGCCCGCGTCCGGTCGCTGCCGAGACCCGGGAACGTGTCAAGGCGGCGATCGAAGAGCTCGGCTATCGTCCCAACGTCATGGCGAAAGCGCTCATGGGCGGAGCGACGGGCACGGTCGGCCTGCTCATGCCGAGCCCCGCGAATCCCTTCTTCGCCGAACTCGCCGAGGCGATCGAAAAGGCTCTCGTCGCACGTGACAATCATGTTCTCATCGGAATCGTCACCGGAGCCTCTGCTCGCGGCGAGGAATACGTGGCGTCGTTCATCGACAGGCGCGTCGACGGCCTCATCGTGATCGCGAACCCCCTTCTCGAGACCGCCCTCGTCGACGCAGCAGGCAGAACTCCGATCGTCTTCTTGGACCGCATTGCCAAACTCCGAGGCAGTTCGTCCGTCATGGTCGACAATGTCGCGGGCTCCGCATACGCCGTCGAGCACCTGCAGAGTCACGGGCATCGCGTGATCGGCTGTATCGCCGGACCGCCCGGAATAGGAGCGAGCGTGGACAGGGTGGCGGGCTGGCGACGGCAGCAGCAGAGCGTCGGCCATGATTCAAGCGACGACTTCGTCGCGTTCGGCGAGTTCACCGAGGCGGGCGGCGAAGCGGCGGCCTACACCCTCCTCGCTCCGGAGGGCAGGCTCGCGGCTACCGGCAGAGAAGTCCCTTCGGCGATCTTCGTGTCATCCGACATCCAGGCCATCGGCGCCATCCACGCGTGTTCGCTTCTGGGCCTGCGCGTGCCGGAGGACGTGGCGCTCGTGTCGTTCGACGGCACGAAGATCGGGCAGTTCGCGCGTCCGTCGCTGACCGCACTCCGCCAGCCGATCCATGACATGGCTCGCGACGCGGTGTCGATGATCCTCGACTCTGATGACGGCCGGCCGGCTCGCCCCCGCGCGTCAGTTCTGCAGGGAAATCTCGTGCTCGGCGAGAGTTGCGGCTGTCGGGATGACGTCGGCTCGCATCGGGTATGAGGACTGGACCCCCGCGCGCCTGACGACGAACGAGCCAGACGCAACGGCGATCTCCACCGCCTGCACGAGCGATTCCCCGGTCGCGAGCATCATCGCC
>JAODMW010000203.1 GCA_025464815.1 Microbacteriaceae bacterium
GATATGTCGGGAATGTGAGAGCACGGCGAGAATTGGTCGATGGACCCTGAACTCGCTGCGTCGTTCGCCGAAGAGTGGCCCCGTGTCGTCGGGGCCACCCTTCGCGCGTTCGGGAGTCTCGACCTCGCGGAGGAGTCGGCTCAGGAGGCGTTCGTGCGCGCGGCCGAGCGGCTGGCCGCGGGCGACCCGATCGAGAACATCGGGACCTGGGCCACAACGACCGCCCGTCGGATCGCGATCGACACCCTTCGCCGCGACCAGGTGCTGCGCGCGAAACTGCCCTTGCTCGTCGCCGACGACGAGCCGCAGGGAGAGTCCGACCTCGCGGATGACCGGCTCGGCCTGATCTTCGTGGCCTGCGATCCTGCGCTCTCACCCGAGCAACAGATCGCGCTGGCTTTGAGGATCGTCTGCGGCGTTCCCACCGCCGATATCGCCGACTTCTTCGGCATCCCGGAACCCACGGTGGCCGCACGGCTGACCAGGGCGAAGAAGGCCATCGCACGCGCCGAAGCGCGCTTCGTGTGGCCCTCCGCGCGCCACCGCGAGACCCGTCTCGACGAAGCACTGACGACGATCTATGGTGTCTACACGCTCGGCCACACCGCCGTCGCGGGTGCGGAACTCATGGATACGCGGCTGGCGGAACTCGCGCACACCCTCGCCAGGGCGCTCGTCGCCGAGCATCCGCAGAGCACCGAGGCTCTCGGGTTGCTGGCGATCATCGAACTCGCCGAGGCGAGACGAGGGGCACGCACGACCGAGGACGGCATGCCCCTGACACTCGCCGAGGTGGACCGATCGGCCTGGGGGCGACAGCGCGTTCGCGACGGGCTCGCTCTCGCCGCCCGTGCGCTGCCTGGCGGAGGGCGTTTTGCGCTCCAGGCGGGGATCGCCGGCATCCATAGCTCCGCCGCGAGTTGGGAAGAGACGGACTGGGGCGCCATCGCGACCCTGTATCACGGTCTCAAGCGGGTCTGGCCTGCTCCGGTGGTGACCCTCGGGAGCATCATCGCCAGGAGCCATCTCGGCCCCGCGGAGCTGGATCGGGCCGCCGAGGACCTGCGTGCGATGCGCGCCCATGCCTCCTCCGAGATGCGGAGACGCGTGAGCGCTGCCCTGGCCGATGTCGAGGAGCGGCGGGGGAACACCGAGCAGGCGTTAGCCGCATTCGCGGATGCAGCAGAAGGCGAGAACAACAGGGCGCTGTTGCGCTTCTACGATCGGGCGATGGGCCGGCTTCGGGGCTGAGCGCCAAAGAAAGTTCTGCGGTCATTTCGGTCGCTTGATACCGTGGATTCATTCCGCGGGGCGGACTAAGGAGTCGACAATGGCCACTGTATTGCTGAGTATCCTCGGCGTCATCGTGCTGTTCGGGGGCGTCGGCTTCATCGTCGCGCTGGTCGCGCTGGCAAAGTCGCGCTAGCCGCGCACGCGCCAGGCGCGAGCGGAATGACGCGCCCCACCCTGAACCCGAATCAATCGCGGGGCGCGCCAGCCTGTGGGGGAGGCGACGTTTCTTTTTCTAGAGAACGTCGTCCTTGGATTCCTGCTCCGTCACGCGCTCGTTGCCGTTCGGGGTGACCGCGGTGCGGGTGGTCGAGACGGACGTGCGCTTGCGGACAACCAGGATGAGGGAGATCACGAAGACGACGACCCCGGCACCCATGAGCAGGTACCCGACGAGATCGAGGTTGATCCAAGTGACCTGGAAGTTGAGGGCGAAGGTGAGAATGGCGCCTACAACGAAGAGAAAGATTCCTGTTCCGATACCCATGACGAGTCCTTTCGTTGCCGGGGTGGGACATCATTCGCAACGACGGATCGCATCGATGCGAACTGGTACTAGACATAAGTGTACGCGCACCCCCCAGCGAGGGGCTGTCAGAATCGCTCTCATGGCTGCCAGTACGCTGGAAGCCAACACATCAGCAATGCCTCGAGGAGCCCGGAATGCCCCGTACCATCAAGCTCGCAGTGATTCCCGGCGATGGGATCGGGCCCGAGGTCGTTACCGAGGCTGTCAAGGTGCTGAAGGCCGCCGTCCCGGCCGATATCGTCTTCGAAACCACGGATTTCCCCTTCGGAGCCGGGCACTACCTGACGACGGGGGAGATTCTCGACGATGAGAGCCTCGAGCGGCTGAAGGGCCACGATGCGATCCTGCTCGGGGCGGTCGGGGGCGATCCACGTGATCCGCGCCTCCCGGGGGGGCTCATCGAGCGCGGCCTGCTGCTCAAACTCCGCTTCGCCTTCGATCACTACGTCAACCTGCGCCCGGCGCGACTGTACCCGAACGTCGAATCACCGCTGTCGAACCCGGGCGAGGTCGATTTCGTCGTGGTCCGTGAAGGCACAGAGGGTCCGTACGTCGGCAATGGTGGTGCGATCCGCGTCGGAACACCTCACGAGGTCGCGAACGAGGTCTCGGTCAACACGGCGTTCGGCGTCGAGCGCGTCGTGCGCTTCGCCTTCGCCGTCGCGCAGGCCAGATCGCGCAGAAAGCTCACGCTCGTGCACAAGACGAACGTGCTCACCAATGCGGGGAGCCTGTGGCAGCGCACGGTGGACCGCGTGGGCACCGAGTTTCCGGAGGTCTCGGTCGACTATCTGCACGTCGACGCCGCGACCATCTTCCTCGTGACGAATCCGAGTAAGTTTGACGTCATCGTCACGGACAACCTCTTCGGCGACATCCTCACCGACCTCGCCGCCGCTATCAGCGGTGGCATCGGACTGGCCGCGTCGGGCAACATCAACCCCGACGGAACCTTCCCCAGCATGTTCGAGCCTGTACACGGCTCGGCGCCGGACATCGCTGGCACGCAGACGGCCGACCCGACCGCGGCGATCCTCTCCGCCGCCCTGCTGCTCGACCACCTCGGGCTTGCGGATGCTGCGGCGCGGGTCACCACGGCGGTGACGGCCGACCTCATCTCACGTGGAGGCGCCGGCCGTTCCACCGCCGAGATCGGCGACGCGATCGCCCTTGCGCTCAGCTGAGCGCAGAATACTTATTAGGACTACCGAAGGACCGACAATGATCACCAACCTCCTCGCACCCACCACGCTCACCTTCGCGGTGACCAAGAACCTCGCGGCCAAGGGCGAGCCGGAGCGCGAGGAGATCCTCGCCAATCCGGGCTTCGGCAAATTCTTCACCGATCACATGGTCGACATCTGCTGGTCGGCACGTGGCGGCTGGCACCGTCCCCGCGTGCAGCCCTATGGCCCGATCTCCCTCGATCCGGCGGCCGCCGTGCTGCACTACGCCCAGGAGATCTTCGAGGGACTCAAGGCGTACCGGCACGAGGACGGCTCGATCTGGTCCTTCCGCCCCGAGGCCAACGCCCGCCGCATGCAGCGCTCCGCCGCACGGCTCGCGCTTCCGGAGCTGCCGATCGAGTACTTCGTCGACTCGCTGAAGCAGCTCATCGCCGTCGACGGCGACTGGGTGCCGTCCGCGCCCGAGACGAGCCTCTACATCCGGCCGTTCATGTTCGCGAAGGAAGCGTTCCTCGGCGTGCGTCCGGCCGAGAAGGTCAACTACTACGTGATCGCCTCCCCGGCCGGCGCCTACTTCAGCGGCGGTGTCGCTCCGGTGTCGATCTGGCTCTCGACCCGCTACGCGCGGGCGGGCAAGGGCGGCACGGGCGCCGCGAAGACCGGCGGCAACTATGCTTCCTCGCTGGTGGCCCAGCAGGAGGCCTACGACCATGGCTGCGCCCAGGTGCTCTTCCTCGACTCGGAGGAGGGGAAGTACCTCGAGGAGCTCGGCGGCATGAACGTCGTCCTCGTCAAGAAAGACGGCACCATCGTGACCCCGGAGTCCGACAGCATCCTCGAAGGCATCACGCGGGACTCGATCCTGCAGCTGGCGGAGGACCGCGGCCACAGGGTCGAGCGTCGCCGCGTGAGCATCGACGAATGGCGTGACGGCGTGGCATCCGGCGAGGTCGTCGAGGTCTTCGCCTGCGGAACCGCAGCGGTCGTCACCCCGATCGCGTTGCTGAAGGGCGAGGGCTTCGAAATCGGATCGGCGGATGCGCCGGCAGGCGAGCTCACCATGTCGCTGCGGCAGGAGCTCACCGACATCCAATACGGACGGATAGCGGATCGTCACGGCTGGATGACACGGCTGGATGCATAGGCACCCGGCATGAAGATCGCGCGGTTCAGCGTCGCCGGAGGCGACCCCCGTTACGGCATCCTCGACGGGGACGACTATGTCGTGCTCGACGGGGATCCCATGTTCAGCGGTTTCGGGACGACGGGTGAACGGGTACCGGCCGCACAGGCGAAACTGCTCGCCCCGGTGATCCCGCGTTCGAAGGTCGTCTGCGTCGGGCTCAACTACGCCGCCCATCGCGACGAGTTGAGCGAAGAGGCGCACAGCCCGAAGAACCCATTGATCTTTCTCAAGCCGAATACCGCGGTCGTGGGCCCCGGCGACACGATTCAGATCCCTCCGGTCGAGGGTCGTATCGTGCACGAGGGCGAACTGGTGATCGTGATCGGCAAGATCGCCAAGCGCGTGAAGGCGGAGAACTACGCGGACGTCATCTTCGGCTACACGATCGGCAACGACGTGTCGGCGCGCGACCAGATGTTCGCCGACGGGCAGTGGGCGCGAGCGAAGGGTTACGACACCTTTGCGCCGCTCGGACCTGTCATCGAGACGGAGCTGGACTGGGGCAACCTCGAGATCCAGACTTTCGTCGACGGTGAGAAACGTCGCCACGGCAACACGAAGGACATGCTCCACAAGGTCCCCGAGATCATCGAATACGTATCGGATGTCTGGACCCTGCTGCCGGGGGATGTCATCATGACCGGCACTCCGGCGGGTCTCGGCGGATTCGTCGACGGGCAGACGGTGGACGTTACGATCGAGGGCATCGGAACGCTGAGCAACCCCGCCCGCAACCGCGTGTGACCCGTCTTCGCTGGCTCCCAGGTGTCGCTCTCGCGGCTGTCGGTGCGGCCGCGGGCTACGGCGTCCACCTGCTCCTTCCGGCGCTGCCCTGGCTCACCGCATCCCTCATCCTCGGCGTGATCGTTGGCTCCATCCCGCCGCTCAGGCCGTCTCTCGGCGGAGTGTTCAGGCCGGGCCTGGCGGTCGCCTCCCGTCGCCTGCTGAGGCTCGGCATCGTCGTGCTCGGGCTCCAGCTGAGCCTCGCCGACATCGCCGCGCTCGGCTGGGTGTCGATCCTGGCGATCATCGCCCTCGTCGGTGTGAGTTTCGTGATCACCTGGCTGATCGGGCGCCTGTTCCGTCTCGAGGGTGATCAGGCCGTGCTCATGGCAGCGGGATTCTCGATCTGCGGTGTATCGGCGGTCGGCGCGATGGCGGCCGCGCGGGGTTCAGACCAGAAGGACACCGGCACGCCGATCACGCTGGTGACCCTCTACGGAACGCTGGCGATCGTCGTGCTGCCGGCGCTCTCATCCCTCCTCGGGCTCGATGCGAAGCAGTTCGGCCACTGGGTCGGCGCCAGCGTGCACGATGTCGGCCAGGTG
>JAODMW010000261.1 GCA_025464815.1 Microbacteriaceae bacterium
TTCGCGCGCTCCAGGTCGGTCACCGGCAGATTGACAAACATTGTGGTCATCGTGGTCTCCTCTCGTGGTCCATATGTGGACGGTGTCCACACTTGCAAAAAACAAGTGTCGTGTCAAGACCATGGATCGCGGAGATGGTCTGAGGGGCGGCGCTCGATTTGCGATAGTTCTCATGGGCGTCGCGGGGTCGATTTCGACAACCGCTGGCTCTTCGTTCATTCGTTTCGTCTCCGTCCGGGTCTATCCTTTTTCGCATGACCGCACGGATCGCCAACGTCTCCATCCATGCGGAGGACCCCGCCGCTCTTGCCCGATTCTGGTGCGCCGTCATGGGCTATCCAGAGTGGACCGGCTGGCCGCCGGAGGAGGAAGCCTTGCTCAGGAACGCCGGGTTGGACGAAGACGACCTCGCGGCGAGGGCGGAGGCGTGGGACGGCGATCCCAACCACCAGCGCTTCTACTTCACTCGTTACCGCCACGAACGTCGGCAGCGTAACCGCATGCACGTCGACATCACCCCGTTCGATGACCGTCGCGCGACCCTCGAGGAACTGGAGGCGGAACGCGAGCGGCTCGTCGTGCTTGGCGCATCCGTGGAGAAGGTGCTCGACGAGCCATGGGGGCCGTTCGAGGAATTCGCGATCATGATGCGAGATCCGGAGGGCAACGAGTTCTGCCTGCAGTGAACCGCGAACAGGCGAACCCCCGAGGAGAACTGTCACGACCACCAGAACAGGCACATGGAGGTCCTGGCGAGAACCGAGAACGAGGTAGGAGAAGCACATGACCACGCTCACGGATGAGCTCAGCCACCCCGAGGCACAGCGACTATTGAGGGACGCCCCGCTGCTACGGCTCGGGTACAACGGCAGCGACGGCACACCCCGCGTGATCCCGATCGGGTACTTCTGGAACGGGGGAGAGCTCGTGATCTGCACCGCCACCACGTCCCCGAAGACGCGGGCCCTCGCCCAGCGGCCACAGGTCGCGGTCTCGATCGACGAAGGTGCGACGCCGATGGACTCCAAAGCCGTCCTGATCCGTGGGACAGCGGCGCTGGAGACCGTCGACGGTGTGCCCGAGGAGTACATCGCCGGCGCCCGGAAGGTGATGCCACCTGAGCAGATACCCGCGTTCGAGGCGGCATGCGCTCAGATGTACGAGCAGATGGTGCGCATCACGATCACCCCGGCATGGGCGAGATTCTTCGACTTCGGCGCCGGCAGACTGCCAGAATTCCTGGAGCGGATGGCGCGCGAGGCTCAGCGGCGCTGACTGCTCGGGAGGGAACTTATAGTCCAGCAGAGGGTAAGCGGGCCGCGCTGAACAATCTGCGGCGGACCCGACGTTACGAATATTCAGCTGGCGGTTGACCCCGGCCCGGACCAGACCGCGAGTGCGTCGGTCAGCCCGGCGTCTGTTCGCAGTCCCGCCCATGCGACGTGCCCATCCGGACGGATGAGGACAGCCGATGGTGCTGGTACTTCGCCGAGTACCGGCAGCTCCCAGACGCCCGTGAATCGTGCGTCGACCAGTGTTACGCGATCGGCCCAGGGGGTGATGTCGATCCGCCCAGGAGCGCCGAAGTTGAGCAGCACGGGTTTGGCGTCGTGCAGGAGTGTGAAGATCCGTGTTGGCCCAGCCGCCGTGTCGATGTCCAGGTCTGGTATCCGGCGACCCAGCAGCGGGTGTCCTTGTCCGAGGTCGTAGACGACGTCGAGTCCGTGGATCAGGGCGGCGACCTGCCTGCGTGGCTGGTCCATCGCCATCAGCCCGTCGACGGTTTCGGTGAGAGCCATAGTCCGTGCGTCGTGGCGCTGCAAGATCGTTTGCGCCATCGAGTGCTTGAGTGCGCGAGCCCCGGCCGGATGTCGTTCGTCGTGGTAGGTGTCCAGAAGAGACTCGGGCAAGATTCCCTTCACCACCCGTGCGAGCTTCCAGCCCAGGTTGACGGCATCCTGGATTCCGAGCCCGATCCCTTGGCCGCCGGCGGGATAGTGGATGTGCGCGGCATCCCCTGCGAGCAGCACGCGTCCGCTGCGGTAGGCGGCGGCCTGTCGGGTGGCGTCGGTGAACCTCGAGATCCAGGTCGGGTTGTGCACCCCGAAGTCGGTTCCGTAGACCGCCCTCAGGGCCTCGCTCAGTTCGGTCAGGGTGGGTTCGGTGGCCGGGCCGAGTTGCTGTTCGGTGGTGACGACCCGGTATGTTCGCCCATCCGCCATCAAGCTGAGGCCATGCACCCCGCGCTCATCCTGGAGGATTCCGGACGGTGGCACCTCGGCGACCTCGACTTCGGCAATCAGGTTGCTGCGGGTCGCGTCCCAGCCGGGGAAGTCGATGCCGGCAGCCTTACGGATGGTGCTGCGCCCTCCATCGGCACCCACAACGTACTTCGCGCGCATGGACTCGCCGTCGACGAGCGCGACGGCGACACCGCCTTCATCCTGAAGCAGCCCGACGACCTCTCGTCCCCAGTGAACCGGCACGCCGAGCTCCTCGATCCAGCCAGCCATGATCGGTTCCATTCGGTTCTGCCAGAGAGCGAGCCCGTAGGGATGCCGGGTGGGGAAATCGCTGATGTCCAGGACCATCGTGCCGAACCGGGCAGTCTGTGCGGTCTGCCCTGCCGCCAGGAAACGATCAGCGATCCCGCGTTGGTCGAGGATCTCGATCGTGCGCGAGTGGATCCCGCCCGCCCGCGACCCCAGCAACTCCGGCGTCGCGCGGCGCTCGACGATCGCCACGTCGACGCCGGCCACAGCCAACTCACCAGCCAGCATCATCCCGGTTGGCCCAGTTCCCACCACGATCACGTCAGCCATGCCGAAATCCTCCTTGCGGTGCCGCGGATGGGCACGCTGGAGCAGCGTAGACCACGGGGAGGGCCTTGCGGCAAGACCCCCTCCCTTCTGTATACCTACTATTGGTCATAGATCAGACGCAGAGAGGATGCCCGTGGCTACCACATTCAGCAAAGAGGAAAAGGCGGCCATGAGGGCAGCCGTCGCCGAGAAAAAGGCTGCGCAGGAAGGTGCGGACGCCGCGGCCGCGTGCGATGCTGCGATCGCCGCGATGACCGGCACCGACAAGGAACTCGCCGAGGCGTTCCACCAACTGGTCAAGGAGAACACGTCGCTGGCTGCGAAGACCTGGTACGGGATGCCTGCATACGTGGATGCCGATGGCAAGGTGGTCGTCGCCTTCAAACCGGGTTCAAAGTTCAAGATCCGCTACGCGAGCCTCGAGTTCCAGCAGGCGGCGAAACTGGATGACGGCAACGTGTGGCCGGTCGGTTTCGCTTTGACCAAGTTGGATGAGGCGGGCAAGAAGCGAATCGCCGAAATCCTGAAAGCCGCGGTCGACGACTGACCACACTCGAACCCTGGTGTTCACCCGCCTGAGTAGGCCTGCGCCCGGAATCGAACACGTCGGCAGCGGCCGGCCCCCGGACGTCGCAAAACCTCTAACTGTCACCGAGGGAGAACGGTTCTGCGGAGACGCCTTGCCCGTGGGGATCTACTGGTGCAAGCAAATTGCGAAATAGTTGATTCTGAAAGCAAGTGAATGCGGCTAAGTTGATCGGATGAAGGACTTCGATGAGAAGGAGGACCGCCTGTGGCGCAACCTCATGCGTCTCAACGGTGCACTCCCGCGGCTGCTCGAGGAGGATCTGGTCCGTGGTGCGGGTCTGAGCCTGTCTGAGTTCGCCATCCTCCTAGTACTTACCGAGGCTGGCGCCGCCGGGCGACGAATGAGTGACCTGGCTTACGCAGGACGTCTTTCCCCATCACGTGCGACTCGCGTGGTGGCCGAGCTTGAGCATCGCGGGCTGGTGGAGAAGTCCCAGAGCGAGAGTGATGCACGCGGCAATGTGGCAGTCGCGACCGCTGCCGGGCGCAAAGCGTTCCGCTCGGCGTATCCCATTCAAGTAAATCGTGCACGCGAGATCCTGTTCGACCACCTGACTCCGACAGAGGTCGCCGGGCTGGCCGACGCGCTCTCGGAGTTGCTGCGTCGCGTCAGCGCGGCCGAACGCTGACACCGAACCCACGGAATGGCCGGCGCAGTATCGGGGCTCGGAGGCCCGTCTGGCAGGGCACCGAAGGGACGCCTCTCCTGCGCCCGCGCTACCAAACAAGCGATTTCGCTCTCCGCGGACACCCAATTCATTGCTTGCGCAATCAATCTTGATGTCCCTATCATTTGATTGCACACGCAAATAATGAATGAGAAGGTGCATGATGCAGGTTCTACTTACCGGCGCTACTGGCTACATTGGCTCGGTAGTGCTCGATCACCTGATCGCGGCGGGCCACACGGTGTTCGCGCCCGTTCGTACTACTAACGCTGGCGTGAAGGTCGAGGCCAGGCGAGGTCGCGCGATCGTCGGCGATTTGACCGACGCAGCTTGGCTCACTCAGCAGCTGTCCGATGTCGACGCAGCCATCCATCTGGCCGCGCTTGACGGGGCCGGGGATGACGCCGTCATCAGCGCCGTCGAGTCCGCGTTCGCAGGGACCAAGAAGCGCTTCGTGTATACGGGCGGTATCTGGACCTGGGGGAACAGCGCCGACATCACGGAGAACGACCCATTCGATCCTGGCGCGCTATCCGCATGGCGACCTGAGCGCATCGCTCGGGTGATGGGCGCGGACTACAGCGGCATCGTCATATCCCCGGCCGTCGTTTACGGGCACGGCGCCGGGGTGACGGCGCTCATCTTCAGCGACCAGATGAAGAACGAGGACGGTGTTCTCAGACTCGTCGGCGACGGCACTCAGCACTGGGCAACCGTCTACGTCGAAGACCTTGCAGATCTGTACGTTCGGGCCGTCGAGAATGCGCCGAGCGGAGAGCTCTACATCGGCGCATCCGGTCACAACCCGACCGTTCGCGAGATGGCGGAAGCCGCAGTCGGCCCGAACGGAAAGGTCGTGCCAGAGACGGTCGAGAACTCGCAGGCTCGGCTCAGCGCGCCCTTCGCTGACGCTCTCCTGCTCGATGAGCAGGCCTTCGGTCAGAAGGCGCGAACCGACCTTGGCTGGAACCCGACCGGTGCCGACCCCCTCACCGTTATCCGCCGGGGACGGCATTGACCCGAATCGCTGCCACGCGATTCCGCCTGGGGGACCGCATGGTCTCCCGGGCGGGATACGGGGCGATGCAACTCACCGGTCCCGGGGTCTTTGGCCCTCCCGCCGACCGGGACGCGGCGATTGCAGTCCTACGGACAGCGATCGAGCTCGGAGTCGATCACATCGACACGGCCCAGTACTACGGTCCCGATGTTGTCAATGAGCTCATTCGCGATGCGCTTCACCCGTACGCGGCCGAACTCGCGATTGTGAGCAAGGTGGGTGTCCGTCGCGGCACGCGTGGCGAGATCCTGCTCTACAACGAGCCAGCGCAGCTTCGGACCGGCATCGAAGACAACTTGCGCACACTCCGTATCCATCGACTCGCCGCCGTGAACCTGCGGATGCCGGATGACACCGCGCTCCCGGACGCGCGATTCGATGACCAGCTCGCCGCAATGGTTCAGGCGCGCCAAGACGGGTTGATTGATGCCGTTGGGCTGTCGAACGTCAGCCTCGCCCAGCTCGAGCATGCTCTCACGATCACCGACATCGCGACGGTGCAGAACTCCTACAGCCTTGCCGACCGCCGATCGCAAGCGGTACTCGAGCTGACCGCGGAGCGCGGGATATCGTTCGCGCCCTACCTCCCGCTCGGCTGGCCCGGCCGGACGCGCCTCCAGACCCTCGACAGCCCCGTCGTGCGCGACATCGCAGAGCGCGTCGGCGGTACGCCCCCGCAGGTTGCCCTCGCGTGGCTACTGTCACTCGCGCCCAACGTCCTCCTGATCGCCGGCACGCGATCGACTCAACACCTGCGCGAGAACACCGCCGCGGTCGAGATCGAACTGACGCCCGAGGATCGTGCAGCGCTCAACGCGCTCGCGTAGGACTCTAGGAAAGGATTCGATAACCATCGGATCTCTCCGTTGTGCAGCTCCACAATTGGGCGCACCAATTCGTGGAACCGGCTCCATAGCCATCACGGCTCCGGTGGCGCCATTATCGATGGTGACCACAATTCCTGTGCTAACTCACAAGAGGGAGATCACCCCATGACCACCAAGTTGTTCACTCCACTCGAGGCCGTCGCGAAGAAACTAGGAAGACTCTGGTGGGTCCTTCTCGTCGTCGGAATCGCGTGGATCATCGTGGGCTTCGTCGTGTTGCGCTTTGACACCCAGACGGTCACCGTCATTTCCGTGCTGTTCGGCATTCTCATCCTTCTGTCCACGGCGGGGGAGATCTTCCGCGCGGTAGTCACGCGAAACGGATGGCGCTTTTGGCACATCCTGTTCGCCGTCCTTCTGGTCATCGCAGCCGTTATCGCCTTCGCTAACCCCGGGGGCACGTTCTTCTCGTTGGCACTCGTTGTCGGGTTCTACTTCGTTTTCGCCGGCACCTTCGACATCATCTCTAGCTTGTTCAGTGTCGGCGCATCACCGGCGTGGGGGCTGCAACTCGTTTCCGGCATCCTGCAGCTGCTGCTCGGATTCATCGCCTCGTCGTCCCTGTCCGCAAGCGTGGTGATCCTAGTGACGTACGTGTCGATCTCGGCTCTTTTCCGCGGCGTTGCAGAGATCGCGGCCGCATTCACCGCTCGGTCGATTTACTTGAAAGCAAAGAACTAGTCGAGCGCGAAGGAGAAGACGTGGCACTCTCAGACCAATTAGCCAAACTCGCCGAGCAGACCAGGGCGCTGGAAGCCTCCGCCGCTGACCTCGAGGCGGAAGATGCCGCAAAAGTCGACGCTCGGCTCGCATCTCTTCATCAGTCGATCGAGGCTTTCAAGGGACAGCTCGGCGACGACCTCATCGCAGATGGCCACGGCGCCACCGATGACTGGGTGACGATGCAGAAGAAGGTCTCGGACGCGTTCAACTCGATTCATGCTCGGGCAGCCGCCCACCGTGCCTCGCGTAAGGCCAAGCGCGCGGAGAGTGTCGCGGAGGAGTCCGAATGGGATGCGGCCGACGCGGTCGATTTCGCGATCTATGCCGTACAGGAGGCGGAATACACTCTCTTGCAGGCTGCTGCCGACCGCGACACTGCAGACAGACTCAAGTCATAAGTCCGTCGGGGTTGTGGAACAGGCAGCGATCTGACGCGGTATTTTGAAGAATGGTTGTGAACCCCGCTTCGCCCTGGCCTGGTCTGCGTGTGCTGGCCGAGGAGTTGTTCGACAAATCGAACAACTTCGAGGAACAACTCGCTGCCGCCGTGTTGCGGGAGGTTCCCTTCTATCGCGGCGGAACTCCGATCTCAAGTGAGACGCTCCATCTGGCTTGCGCGACCCACATGGCGTTCATCCTCAACTACCCGAACCCGGAAACCGGGGATGCGGAACTGATTCGGGCGCTGGGCTCCGACCGCGCTCGCGACCAGGTCCCGCTGGTCCCTGTGCTGGACGCCCTCCGCGCGAGTACCCAGTACCTGTGGAAGGAAATTGTCGACGTTGCGCGCGCTGGTCGTGTGGTGAGCGACACGAACCTGGTCGATGTCGCATCGGAAGTCTGGCAAATGAACGAGACCATCGTTCGGCTGACCAGCGAGGGATATCGCACGCAGCAGTCGGCGATGCTTGTGGCCCGGCAATACGAACGGTTCAGCCTCGTGTACTCCATCCTGATCGGCTCGGATGGCAGCTTCACACTGTGGGAAGCCGTGGACACACTCGGGTTGCCGCGCACCGGGCGCTGGGTGGTCGCGGTCATCCGGTCGGCGGCAGTCGGGCAGATGCCGGTGCCGAACATTGAAGCCGATCTCCAAGCGTTGGAGATTCGGTCCGCGTGGGTACTGCTGACCGACATGCAGGTCGGGATCGTCAGCACGGAGCTCGATGGATCGCTGGCCGCCCTGCGTTCGAGGTTGCAGGCATCCGGATGTACCGCCGGGATCAGCCTCGAACTCAGCGACTACAACGACGCACCACGTGGACTCCGCCTTGCAATCACAGCGCTGACCACCGCACGCGAGGGCGGCGTGGCCGCCTTCACCGACCTGCCCATCGAATCCATCGCTGCCGGCGCGCCCGACATTTCGGGCCAGCTCGCAGAATCGGTTCTTGGCCAACTGCTTGGACTTCCCGAGAGCGAGCGGGAGATTCTTCTGGGAGTGTTGGATGAGTGGTTCCGCAACGACGGATCGGTCAACGAAGTCGCCAGAGCACTGTTCGTGCATCCCAACACTGTGCGCAACCGCATTCACCGGATCGAGATGCTCACCGGGCGGCTGCTGTCCCGACCCCGTGACGCTGCCGAGTTGTACCTGGCGGTCTCGGCGTCCAGTCAACAGACCCGGCAGCTGCCCAGCCTCCACCGATCCGACAATTCTTCTGAAGGGACGAAGAACCAATGATGGGAGCACCCGCGGAACCATTCCGTACGTCCGGCTCGCTGCGGAGCACGATCAAGACTTCGAGCCTCCACCATCCAACGGTGGTTGCCGAGGCGCGCGCTCGCTTCTCCAATATCCAGCTGCGCATCGCCGACGCGATCACCGCGTTCGCGGGTTCGCTCAACTTCGTCTATATCCACGTCCTGATTTTCGCCGTGTGGATGCTGTTCTTTGAGAAGAGTCCGTGGCCCACCCTGACGCTGGTGGTGTCGCTGGAGGCCATCTTCCTTTCGACCTTCGTGATGATCGGGCAGAACCGTCAGGCGGCATTCCAGCAGGCCAAGGCCGATCACGACTACCTGCACTCAGAGCGGAAGTTGACGGAGAATACCGAGATCACCCGAACCATCGCCGCACTGACGGCGCAGATCAAGACCCTCACCGAAGAGATCCATGGACACGTCGTTACAGAGGAGGCAGCCGATGGCCCTGCAGACAAGTAATCCTCGACCGCTGCTGCTCCACGTTGCCAGCGACCGGGACGCCGGGCCGATTGAACGACCGCTTCCACCAGACCCTGTTCCGCTATCTCGAGGACGCGACACGAAAAGTCGAAACGCCACGCCCGGTGGGCTGCTTACGGACCGTACGCCGTGAGGAATCGGTTACGGAATGTATCCATCCGCCACAGCGGCGCTGTCGGTGAGGGGAGCATTCCGGGTTGCCAGTGCCAGGACGAGATTCGGTTAATGACTCCGGGGTCCTTGGAGATGATGCTGATGGGCACATTGTGGTTTGCGCCTGCTCCGCTGACCTCGGTCGCGGGTTGGTGGTCGCCGAGAACGACCAACACGAGGTTCGGGTCGTTGTAAGTG
>JAODMW010000268.1 GCA_025464815.1 Microbacteriaceae bacterium
AGGCGTCTGCGAAGGCCGACGGATTCGACGTAACCGATGTCGGAAAGCCCACTTACCAGTTCTTCGATCCGGAGGTCGGAATCGGTTCGGGCAAGTACGACTACGACGCCACGGTATTCGCCTACCAGCTGACCTCGTCGACGGTCACGCAGAGCGAGGCAAACACCACGACCGGCAACGCCTACAACTACCAGGGCTACTCGAACCCCAAGGTCGACGCGCTCTGGAAGCAGGCGAAGGTTGCCACGAGTGGCGATGCGGCAGTACCGCTGCAGCAGGAGATCGACGCCTACCTGTGGAAGGACGCGTCGACCCTGACGCTGTTCCAGCTGCCGGATGTGTCGGCATGGTCGAGCAAGCTCGCGAACGTCAAGGACGCTCCGTACTCGCCGAACATCTTCTGGAACTTCTTCGATTGGAAGCTATCTAAGTAATTCCTCGTCGACGGGATAGTACCGTCGACATCAGATCGGGGCCGTGCACTCGCATGGCCCCGATCTGCGGGTTCCTTTCGTGACACCATCTTGAAGAAGGTCATCTGACGTGCTCTCATTCATCGCACGGCGATTCCTCGCATCACTCGCCGTGCTGCTGGTCGCCTCCTACCTCGTCTACATCCTGGCCGCGTCGACCGGCGATCCCCTCTCGGACCTGCGACAGAGCAGCCTCCCGAATAAGACGACCCTCATCCAGCAGCGCATCGAACTGCTGAATCTCGACCTCCCCCCTTACCTGCGATACTTCGTCTGGGCGGGCGGCGTGCTCGGAGCATTCATCGGCAAGTTCAACCTCGGCGACACGGTCGATGGCCAGCACGTCACCGAGCTCCTCGGCTCCGCCGCCGGAACCACCCTGCAACTCGTCACAGGGGCGCTGCTGATCGGCATCGTCATCGGTGTGACACTCGGTATCGTGACCGCCCTCCGCCAGTACTCGGCCTTCGACTACACCGTCACATTCATCTCGTTCCTCTTCTTCTCGCTTCCGATCTTCTGGATCGCGGTCATGCTGAAGCAGTTCGGCGCGATCGGGTTCAACAACTTCCTTGCCGATCCTCGGGTGAGCACTCCAGCGGTAATCGTGTTGTCGCTCCTCTCCGGAGTCGTGTGGATGGGTATTGTCGGCGGTAGTGGAAGACGGCGACTGACGACATTCCTTGTTGCGGCAGTCGCTGCGGCGACGGTCTTGATCTTCATCACCCTGACCGGCTGGCTGAACAATCCGACCCTGGGGCCGGTGGTCACCACCGGACTGTCGGCGGGTGTCGCCGTTGTTGTCACAGTGCTGTCGACCGGCTGGGAGAATAAGCGGTCTCGGTACACCGCGCTGACCGTGGCGGGCCTCGGCCTCGTGCTGTACTACCCGCTGCACCTGTTGTTCGACCAGTTCAGCATCATCAACACCTTCACGGTGCTCGCAACCGTGATCGTCATCACGGCCCTCGGCGGGCTCGTCGGGTGGTTGTGGGGTGGCCTCGATCGCTGGCAGTCGGTACGAACCGGCGCGATCACCGGCGTAGTGGTGGCGCTCATCCTCCTGCTCGACCGTTTTCTCGCGTCCTGGAACATCTACTTCAGCCAGGTGGCCAACGGGCGGCCGATCGGCACGATCGGTGCATCCACCCCCGACCTCGTCGGCTCGTTCTGGGTCACGGGCATCGACACTTTCACACACCTCCTGCTACCGACTGTGGCATTGATTCTCGCCTCGCTCGCCGGCTACAGTCGCTATGCGAGAGCCAGCCTGCTCGAGGTGATGAATCAGGACTACATCCGCACCGCGCGGGCGAAGGGGCTTACCGAGCGCACCGTTGTCATGCGTCATGCCTTCCGCAACGCCCTCATCCCGATCACCACCGTCATCGCGCTCGATTTCGGAGCTCTGATCAGCGGCGCGATCGTGACGGAGAACGTCTTCGCCTGGTCGGGAATGGGTGCCCTGTTCAACCAGGCTCTCCACAAGGTGGACTTGAACCCGATTATGGGCTTCTTCCTGGTGACGGCGATTGCGGCGATCTCCTTCAATTTTCTCGCCGACGTGATCTATTCGGCGCTCGACCCTAGAATCCGAGTAAGCGCATGAGCTCCATTGGACCACTTCCCCCAGTAGGCACTGACGCCGGCCTGGGGCCTGGCGGCGAGGATCCCCGCAGCGCCCTGAGCCGCGTCGATCCGACGGGCTCGCCGGTCGAGAGCACGTCGATCGAACTCAAGGAGGTCGAGGGGCTAAGCCTCGGCCGTGTCGTGCTGCGGCGCTTTCGCCATCACCGTGCGGCGATGATCAGCCTCGTCGTACTCTTTGTCGTGGTAATCCTGTCGTTCAGTTCCATCGGCCTCCACGTCTTCGGTTTGAACACGGCCGGCTGGTGGCGATGGACCTTCGACGAGGTTCCCAGCATCGTCAACGGAGGCCAACCGACACTGACCATCGTGCCGTTCGAGATCGGCTCGCACCCCTTCGGCCAGGATTCCGTCGGTCATGACATGTTCGCGATGGTCATGCGGGGCATCCAGCAGTCGCTCATGATCGTTTTCGTCACCGGTATCGTCTCGACATTCATCGGCGCGGTTCTCGGTGCGGTGGCAGGTTACTTCGGCGGGCTCACCGATTCCCTGCTCATGCGCCTCACCGACATGGTGATCATCGTCCCGTTGCTGCTTCTGGCCGCCATCGTCGGCAACGCAGTCAACGGCCCGTCGGTGATTCTTGCGAGCGTGCTCGGCCTGCTCGTCTGGACGACGTTGGCGAGGCTGGTGCGTGGCGAGGTACTCGCGTTGCGCGAACGCGAGTTCGTCGACGCGGCCCGGGTGGCGGGGGCCAGCAGCGCCCGGATCATGTTCCGGCACATCCTCCCCAACACGGTCGGCGTTATCGTGGTGAGTGCGACATTGACCATGTCGGCGACGATCCTCCTGGAGACCGCCATCAGCTACCTCGGGTTCGGTGTACACGCACCCGACGTCTCGCTCGGCCTGCTGATCTCCAACTACCAGACCGCGTTCACGACGCGGCCATGGCTCTTCTGGTGGCCTGGCATCTTCATCGTGATCATCGCGCTGACCATCAACTTCATCGGCGACGGTCTGCGCGACGCCTTCGATCCACGGCAGCGTCGCGGGCTCAAACGCAGCGCGCGGCTGGACAAAAAGAAGGCCGAGCTCGCGGCGGCTGCGCAGGCAGGGTCGTGAACGTCCTCACGTTGTCAGGGCCAGGCCAACCCGACAATGGTGAGCGTGGCCAGGCACGCGAGTACCACGATCGTGGCCACGTGCCAGCGCGTGCTCACGTGGTGGGCACCGGCGCTCTTCGTGTCGCGGTAGCTCTCCCACTGGTGCAGCACGATCGGTGCGAGTCCGGCAGCCGAGCCGCGTCGACGGACCGGAGCCTCCGCTCCGAGCGAGGGCCGTCCCAGTGCGTCGCGATTCAACCGCCCGATCGAGTCCCACGGGCTCTGGGCCGGGGCGGCCCAGGCCGAGAACGAGCCGCGGTCGGTCATGAAGGTCAGAGTCCAGCGGGTCGTGATGTTCTGGATCGCCGGCCACGCGATCCGATGGGTGCGCAGCGGGTTGACGACTTCGATCTCGGCGGGGTCGATGCGGAGCAGTGGCGCCCAGAAGAGGGTGTAGGTGCCGAAGGCCACGAACGCCAGGGCAGGTGTTGCCCGCAGCAACGCATCCAGGTGGCCATACAACACCAGCGATACCTCGGTGAATACGCAGATCGCCACGATCAGCACGCCCAGCACCCGGCTGAAGCGCGGAGCGAGCACGGATTCTTGCGGACCGACAGCCATAACCCCATTATCGTGCAGGCAGTGCACACAGATCGGACCAGTCGATGAGCTCAGCTCCTACCACTACCGCGGCCCCCATCCTCGAAGTGTCGGATCTCAACGTCGACTTCTGGGTCGACGGCATCTGGTATCCGGCCGCCGTCGGGATGAGCTACGACGTCAAAGCGGGCGAGGTGCTCGCGATAGTCGGCGAGTCCGGTTCGGGAAAGAGTTCGAGCTCGATGGCGCTGCTCGGCCTCACGCCGCCGAACGGACGGGTGTCCGGGAGCGTCAAGCTCGATGGCGAACAGCTGATCGGCATCTCGCCGGCCGCCCTGCGCAGGGTGCGCGGCAAGGACATCGCGGTCATCTTCCAGGAGCCGATGACCGCCCTCAACCCGGTCTACACGATCGGCTTTCAGATCGTCGAGACCTTGCGCACGCATTTCGAGATGTCGCCGGACAGTGCGAAGGCACGCGCGATCGAGCTGCTCGGCATGGTCGAGATGCCGACGCCGGAGATCACGTTCAACAAGTACCCGCATCAGCTCTCCGGCGGTCAGCGTCAGCGCGCCATGATCGCGATGGCGGTTTCCTGCGACCCGCAGTTGCTCATCGCCGATGAGCCCACCACGGCCCTCGACGTGACGGTTCAGGCGGAGATCCTCGACCTGATGCGCAACCTTCGGCACCGGCTGAATAGTGCGATCATCCTGATCACCCACGATATGGGCGTCGTCGCCGATCTCGCCGACAAGGTGATCGTGATGAAGGACGGAGTGATCGTCGAGGCCGCCGACGTCCAGACGATCTATTCGGCGCCCCAGCATCCTTACACTCAGCAGCTGCTCGCGGCAGTGCCGCACCTGGGCACGGGCGCGGCCGTCGAGACGAAGGAGGTCAAGTCGGGCCACGGCGAGCCAGTGCTCTCGCTCAAGAACGTGGCGATCGACTACCCGAAGCGCGGTCGCGTACCGGCATTCCGGGCGGTCGACGGGGTGAACCTGGAGGTCTACCCTGGCGAAATCGTCGGCCTGGTCGGGGAGTCCGGCTCGGGCAAGACGACGATCGGCCGGGCATCCGTCGGTCTCCTCCCAGCCGCCCAGGGCGAACTGATCGTGCACGGCCTGAACCTCACGAAGGCGAGTGCGCGGGAACTGCGCACCGCTCGCCGGCACATCGGCATCGTGTTCCAGGACCCCGGTTCGTCGCTCAACCCGCGCTACCCGATCGGGCAGTCGATCGGCGAGCCCCTTCTCCTTGCGAAGGAGGCGAAGGGCCGCGAGCTCGACCGACGTGTCGAGACACTCCTCGACCAGGTCGAGCTGCCGCGGTCGTTCCGCAACCGCTATCCGCACGAACTCTCCGGCGGTCAGCGTCAGCGCGTCGGCATCGCCCGAGCGCTCGCACTGCGGCCCTCGCTGCTCGTCGCCGACGAGCCGACCTCTGCGCTCGACGTCTCGGTGCAGGCCCGCTTCCTCGAACTTCTTCAGCAACTGCAGCACGAGTTGAAGTTCGCCTGCTTGTTCATCAGTCACGACCTCGCCGTCGTCGACCTGCTCGCCCACCGAATCGCAGTGATGCACCGCGGCGCGATCGTCGAGCAGGGCACGCGGGACGAGATACTCAGGGCGCCGAAGGACGATTACACGAAGCGACTCATCGCGGCGGTCCCGCTGCCCGATCCTGCCGCCCAGAGGGCGAGACGAGAGGAGCGAAGGGCGTCTCGCTGAGCGGAGCAGCTCAGGTCGGCGCCGAATACCGGCAGTCTCGGAAGATCGACGCCTGAACCAACTGGGTACGATGGTAAGCCGTACGCGCGGGGGGGACTGTTGTGAAGTCGAAGAGGTCGATCGTTGTCCTGGCTTCCCTCCTGGCCGTCGCTCTCGTCCTCTCCGGCTGCACGAGTTCGGTCGTGCAGGGCACGACGGTGACCATCGCGGCGAGCCAGCCTTTCTACTCGTACAACCCCAAGACCTCCTACGGGAATGCGGCCGCGAACAGCGACATCGTTTATGCGACCAATTCGCAATTCAACTACTACGACAACACGCCGAAGCTCCAGAAAGACGAATCCTTCGGTTCGTACCAGGTGGTTTCGCGCGACCCGTTCCGCGTGAAATACACGATCAAGGCAGGCGTCACCTGGTCCGACGGAACGGCCGTCGACGCGTCCGACCTGCTTCTGGCCTGGGCCGCGAACTCTGGCGCGCTCAACACCAAGGGCTTCGATAACGCCGACTATGTCGATGGGGATACCGGCCAGTATGCGAAAGACTTCCCGCCTGGAGTGGTGCACTTCGACGGCTTCAGCGGCAACGGCCTGCAGCTGGTGACCAAGACGCCGGTGATCGGCGACGGAGGACGATCACTCACGCTCAGCTATGACAAGTTCTTCGTCGACTGGCAGCTCGTCTTCGGTGTCGGCCTGCCTGCCCATGTGGTCGCGAAGAACGCCCTCGGGCTCACGGACGACCAGAAGGCGAAGGATGCGCTGGTCAAGGCCATCCAGACGGATGACACGACCAGGCTGGCCAAGATCGCCCGCTTCTGGGACACCGGCTTCAATTTCACCTCGATGCCGAGGAACAAGGACCTGGTCGTCGGAACCGGACCGTACACCATCACCGATTTCGTCGCCGGCGACCACCTGACCCTCACGGCGAATCCTCGATACACCGGCGCCCATAAGCCACGATTCGAGCGGGTCGTCGTCCGCTTCATCACCGATCCGCTCGCTGCAGTCGACGCTTTCCGCAAGGGCGAGGTCGACGTCGTCGCGCCGCAGCCATCCGAGGACGTGGTGAAAGAGCTGGTGAAGGTGGAGAAGGCCACCGTCCTCAGCGGTGCCGACGGCTCCTATGAGCACCTCGACCTGCAGTTCGCTCACAGCAAGAGCGGCGCATTCGACAATCCGCTCGTTCGCAAGGCGTTCCTCAAGACAGTACCGAGGCAGCAGATCCTCGACCAGCTCATCGTGCCACTGCAGGAGGATGCGCTGCTGCGGTCATCGCAGGTGTTCCTGCCGGGTTCCGCCGGCTACGCCGCGTCGGTCGCCGGCAATAGGTCGAAGGACTATGACCAGGTCGACATCGCCGGTGCGAAATCCCTGCTCGCCCAGGCCGGCCTCACGAATCCCGAGGCCTGCATCCTCTTCGATCCGTCCAACCCGCGCAGGGTCGCCGAGTTCACGCTCATCCAGAAGTCCGCGGCCCTCGCCGGTTTCGCGGTGACGGACTGTTCGAGCACCGACTGGCGCCAGCTCCTCGGAACCGACGGCGCCTATGACGCTTCGCTGTACGCACTTCGCCCGACGAGCCTCGCGGTCACGTCGGTTGCGGCATCCTTCCGCTCCGATTCGACCATCAACAACCTCAACTTCTATTCCAACCCCGCGGTGGATGCGTTGATCGACCAGCTCGATACGACCTTCGACAGCGCCGCGCAGATCGACCTGCTGAAGAAGATCGACGCGCTCGTCTGGGCGGACGGCTATGGCGTCCCCCTTTATCAGTTCCCTTCGGTGACTGCTTTCGACAACCGGGTGAAGGGCGTCTCGCCGTCGCCGCTCACGCCGAACCTGCTCTGGAATATCTGGGATTGGGCTCCGGTTAAAGCCAACTGACAGGCGGTTAACACAGGCATTTGACTCGCCGAGGTAGACTTGTCCGTTGCAGGGCACCACTGACGTGATTCTGCCGCCCGTGGAACTCCCCAGCGAAATTTCGCTGGCCCTCCCTTTCACTCTCCAGCCGAATCTTTTTTCAAGGACGTATACCTATGGCTATTGCCACCCGTAATGACCTGCGCAACGTCGCCATCGTCGCGCACGTCGACCATGGCAAGACGACGCTCGTTGACGCCATGCTTCGCCAGACCAATTCCTTCGCCGCGCACGCGCACCTCGAAGAGCGTGCCATGGACTCGAATGACCTCGAGCGTGAAAAAGGCATCACCATCCTGGCCAAGAACACCGCGGTATCGTATGCGGGCGTTCACGCCACCGACGGCCCCATCACCATCAACGTCATCGACACGCCCGGCCACGCCGACTTCGGCGGCGAGGTCGAGCGCGGCCTGTCCATGGTGGACGGCGTCGTGCTGCTCGTCGACGCGAGCGAGGGCCCACTGCCGCAGACCCGTTTCGTGCTCCGCAAGGCGCTCGAGGCCAACCTTCCGGTCATCCTGCTCGTCAACAAGACGGACCGGCCGGATGCCCGCATCGACGAGGTCATCGCCGAGAGCCAGGACCTCCTCCTCGGCCTCGCGAGTGACATGGCCGACGAGCATCCCGACCTCGATCTCGACGCGATCCTCGACGTGCCGATCGTCTACGCCTCCGGTCGTAACGGCGCGGCAAGCTGGAACAAGCCGGAAAACGGCACGCTTCCGGATAACGACGACCTCGAGCCGCTCTTCGACGCGATCCTCAAGCACATTCCTGCTCCGACCTATGACGACGAGCACCCCCTGCAGGCGCACGTCACCAACCTAGATGCATCGCCGTTCCTCGGCCGTCTCGCCCTGCTCCGTGTCTTCAACGGGCACATCAAGAAGGGCCAGACCGTCGCGTGGGTCAAGCACGACGGCAGTGTGCACAACGTACGGGTGACGGAGCTGCTGATCACCAGGGCGCTCGACCGTTTCCCGACCGACTCGGCGGGCCCTGGCGACATCGTCGCCGTTGCGGGCTTCGAGGACATCACGATCGGCGAGACCCTCGCCGATCCCAACGACGTGCGTCCGCTGCCGACCATCACCGTCGACGACCCGGCCATTTCGATGACCATCGGCACGAATACCTCGCCGATGATCGGCAAGGTCAAGGGTCACAAGCTCACCGCTCGCATGGTCAAGGACCGCCTCGACCGCGAACTGGTCGGTAACGTTTCCATCAAGCTCGTCGACATCGGTCGCCCCGACTCCTGGGAGGTGCAGGGGCGTGGAGAACTGGCCCTCGCCATCCTCGTCGAGCAGATGCGTCGCGAAGGCTTCGAGCTCACGGTCGGCAAGCCGCAGGTGGTCGTCAAGCAGGTGGGTGGCAAGGTTCACGAGCCATTCGAGCACCTCACCATCGACGCGCCCGAGGAGTATCTCGGCGCGATCACCCAGCTTCTCGCGGCCCGCAAGGGTCGCATGGACGGGATGAGCAACCACGGCACCGGTTGGGTGCGCATGGAGTTCATCGTTCCTTCGCGTGGTCTTATCGGGTTCCGTACCGAGTTCCTGACCATCACACGCGGTGCCGGTATCGCCAACGCCGTGTCGCACGGTTACGAGCAGTGGGCCGGCGAGATCGTCACCCGCACCAACGGCTCGATCGTGGCCGACCGTGCCGGCGTCGCGACCCCGTTCGCGATGGTGGCACTGCAGGAGCGCATGTCGTTCTTCGTGGAGCCGACGCAGGAGGTCTACGAGGGCATGGTGGTCGGCGAGAACTCGCGCGCCGACGACATGGACGTGAATATCACGAAGGAGAAGCAGCTGACCAACATGCGCCAGTCGACTTCCGACACCTTCGAGCGAATGACGCCATCACGCAAGCTGACTCTCGAGGAGTGCCTCGAGTTCGCGCGGGAAGACGAGTGCGTCGAGGTCACCCCGGAATTCGTGCGCATTCGCAAGGTCGAGCTCGACGCGAACGCTCGCGCCCGCAAGACCTCACGGCTGAAGAAGCAGAACGCGTAAGGTCACGGTCGCTGATTGCTCCCTTTTGTCAGGTTTGTTCCCGGTCGAACAGGAACATAGCTGACAAAAGGGAACACTCTTGCCTGGCGCGGGCCTATGCTGTGCGCACAGAATCGTGACATCTCCGCTCTCGCACCCAGGAGTACACCATGAGCCGCATCCGCTTCACAGTCCCGTTGGCCATCGCTCTCGCTGTCGTCGCGGGACCTCTTCTGGTCGGCTGTTCCGTGCAGAATCTCGTCCACAACGTCACGGGTGGCAATGTCGACATCCCGGGCAAGAGCGTGCCGAAAGACTTCCCGTCGGAGGTGCCGCTCGCCAAGGGCGAAGTGATTCTCGGCGCGGCGGTCGGCGGCAAGGACGGCAAGGTCTGGAACGTGACCGTCAAGGTCGCCGGGGCATCATCTCTCGATGAGATCTCGCAGCAATTGCAGGATGCCGGCTTCACGGTGGACGGCACGGTCGGGAACACGGCCGATGGCGGCACGGGAGCCTTCAAGAACGATGCATACGGTGTACTCGTCGTCGTCAGCAAGGACGGCAAGGACGGCTGGATCGCGAACTACACGGTGACGAAAGACACGAGCAAATAGGCGCTCAGTTCTCGAACAGCCCGGCTCCGATGTAACTGCCATTCTTCGCACCGGGGGGCACCGCGAAGATGCCCGACCCGACGTGACGCACGTACTCGTTCATCGCGTCGTTGCGGGCGAGACGCAGCTGGATAGGCACGAACTGCGTGCGCGGATCCCGCTGGAACGCGATGAAGAAGAGCCCGGCGTTCAGCCTTCCCAGTTCGTCGTTGCCGTCGACGAAGTTGTACCCCCGTCTCAGCAGCACGGCTCCATCGTTCTGCTTCGGATGGGCGAGCCTCACGTGCGCCGCGGCATCGATGAGCGGCGAACCGTCGCTGCCCTCCTTCGCGAAGTCCGGCTCGGTGAATTCTGTTCCGCCGCTGCTCGGAGCTCCCTCTGCCTTGGTGCGGCCGATGACGCGTTCCTGCTCGCGAAGGGCGCTGTGGTCCCAGGTCTCGATGGTCATGCGAATCTTGCGCGAGACGAGGTACGAGCCTCCGGTCATCCAGTCGGCGGAGTCCCCCTTCGGGACCCAGACATGCTCCTCGATCTCGGTCGTGTCCTCGGCCTTGACGTTCGCGGTGCCGTCCTTGAACCCGAAGAGGTTGCGTGCGGTCACCTGCGCGCGTCGTCGACGATGTGCGCCCGAAGCCCAATTGCGACCAGCGAATGGATGCCCGGCCGAACGCGATCCTCGAGAGGTTGCGAATCGCGTGCACGGCGACCTGCGGGTC
>JAODMW010000002.1 GCA_025464815.1 Microbacteriaceae bacterium
GCATCCGCACGCCGGAGATCGCGGAGCAGGCGGCGTTCTACGGTGACGGGTTCTTCGCCAACAACATCTTCTGGCCGAAGGAGCACTACATGCGCCTTATCGGCTATTACCGTCAGCGCTTCGAGCATTACGGCCATGGAACAGCGGCCCAGGCGATCGTCGGTCTCGGCGGCCAGGCCTTCATGCGCAAGAATTCGCAGGATGCCGTGAACGAGTTTCGCCCGTACTTCGACAACGCGCCGGTCTACGGGCACGGTCCGACGCTCGAGGAGTTCACCGAGCAGACCCCGCTCACCGTCGGCAGCCCCCAGCAGGTGATCGACCGCTACGCGAGCATGCGTGAGCACTTCGGCGACTACCAGCGCCAGCTCTTCCTCATGGATCACGCCGGTCTTCCGCTCAAGGTCGTGCTCGAACAGCTCGACATCCTTGGCGGGGAGGTCGTGCCGGTGCTTCGCAAGGAGTTCGCGAAGAACCGCCCGGCCGAGGTGCCTGAGGGGCCGACCCACGAGTCGCTGGTCGCCGCGCGCGACGCCGCCCGCGCGGTCGCCGAGCTCGTCGACGCCGCGGAGGTGAAGTGATGACCACCCGCAGGATCGCCGTCATCTCGGCCGGTCTCAGCCAGCCATCCTCCACGCGCCTGCTGGCCGATCGTCTCGCCCAGGCGACGGTCGACAGGCTGGCGGACGATGGCATCGAGACGACCGTGGAGACAGTCGATCTCCGTGACCTCGCACATGACGTGACCAACAACCTGCTCACCGGCTTCGCGAGCCCTCGCCTCGAAGCGATCATCGAGCGGGTGACGAGCGCCGACGGTCTCATCGCCGTCACGCCGATCTACACCACGAGTTATAGCGGCCTCTTCAAATCGTTCGTCGACATCCTCGATCCGCAGGCCATCACCGCGCTGCCGGTGCTCATCGGCGCCACCGGGGGCAGCGAGCGGCACTCACTCGCGCTCGACTATGCGATGCGGCCGCTGTTCAGCTACCTGCACGCCGTCGTCGTGCCGACCGCCGTCTATGCGGCGTCGAGCGACTGGGGCGCTGGAGCGGATGCTTCGACCGGCTCGGAGGCGACGGCGGCAACCGCACTCCCGGACCGCATCGAACGGGCGGCGGGCGAGTTCGCCTCCCTCGTGCGCGACAACGACCGCTCGACCGTCGTGCGGGACCCCTTTGCGCTTCCCGCCGGATTCAGTCCGGTGGGAGCGTTCGGCGCGCAATAGCTCCGGCGTTGCCCTCGCCATTCATCGTGATTAGCAGGGGCGCTCAGCGGTTGCGCACGAGATCGAGGGCGTAGCTCTCGAACCATGCGCCCGCGGTCGGACCGCCGTTGCACGTGCCATCACTCGCCCCGGGGTGCTTGACCCAGAGCAGTGCGTCGAGCTTCGAAGTGCCCGTGTATACCTGCGGGTTTTCGCCGAGAGCGGCGCCGGGCGGGTTGCACCAGGTGCCTGTCCAGCCGTTTCCGTTGCGGGAGACATCGATCACGAAATGCTTCCAACCGACGCGAGAGGACAGCTTGCCCGCGTAGTCGCGCTCCACCTGCACCGGGTTGAAGTTGGAAACGTTCGTATAAAAGCCGTAAGCATCGGCGATTCCCGCCTGGGTGAGCCAGTTCGCCTGTGCCGCTGGACTGAGCCAGCGAGAATTGCCACCGTCGAGGAAGGTCGTGAGGCCGGCACCGTTCAGGATGTTGACGGCCGAATGGATGAGTGGAAGGCGCGTTACGGCCTCGCCCGCGCATTTCGTGCTCGACAGCATCGAGAGGGAGTCCGGTTCTATGAGGACGACAGCCTTCGTCCCGACGAGCGCGTTCGCGATCGTGCGATTCCAGTCGAGGTACTCCGTGTTGGCGAGTCCGCCGGCGGAATAGCCGCCGCAATCACGGTTCGGGATCGCATAGGTCACGAACACGAGCGTCGTGCCCTGTGCCTGTGCGGCGGCGACATGACGCGCGATGACCCTCTTCAGCAGGTCGTCGGTGAACCAGTTTCCGAGCCACACCGCGGTCGGTTGCGATGCGATCTGATCGATGAGAGCGGCGGAGACGCCGTCGCCCTCGGCGCGCAGCCGGTCGGCGGCATCCGCTGCCGGAGTATTCGCCTCGTGATAGAGCCCGCCGGCGAAGATCCCGGGGTTGGTCGTGCCGACGGTGATGAGCCGGCTGGTGGCGGAGGCCGGAGACACGGTCAGCGCAGCGACGATGACCGCTGTGGTCAGCCCCACCAGCACAGCGCGAATCTCGCGTCGCATATTCCCCCGAGCAGCAACGTCGCCCGTCATATTCGACTGAGGCGTGTCTTGCCAGTCAAGCATGGGCTGCCACTCGCACCCAGTCCCCAATTCGGGAGGCGCTGGCACCACCGTCCAGCTGGCTGGGTCGAACCCTCAGGTTCCACCGGCATGATGGAACGATGTTCCGACGTCACCCCCTTCTCAGCCTGATCACCCTCGGGTATCTGGCTTTCGTCGGCTGGATCACGCTCGGTCCACAGCCGGTCGACGGCAGCCATGGATCGTGGCTGTGGCGGCTCCTGCGTTTCTTCGCCGGGCACGAACTCACGAGTTGGCTGACCTACTCTCGTGTGGAGTTCCTCGCGAACGTGGCGATGTTCGTGCCGATCGGTGTCTTCTTCCTGCTCCTGTTCGGCCGCCGGCTCTGGTTTGTCGGTATCCTCGCCGGTGTCGCCCTCACGCTGGTCATCGAGGGCGTGCAGTTGTTCCTGCCCGCCCGCGTCTCGGATGTGCGCGACCTCGTTGCGAACTCCCTCGGCGCAACGATCGGCGTGCTCGTCGCGCTCGTGCTGACCGCTTCCAAGGCCAGGCAGTTGCGGCGCGTGCGCGCTCAGGAGCCGTTGCGCACCAGGCCGAGCGCGTAGCTCTCCCACCAGCGTCCGGCCACCGGGCCGCCGTTGCATGCTCCGTCGCTGTCACCAGGATGCTTCACCCAGAGCAGCGCGTCCAGCTTGGTCGCGCCCGTGGTCACCTGGGGCTTCTGGCCGATCGCGGCGCCGGGAGGATTGCACCAGTTGCCCTGCCAGCCGTTGCCATTGCGGGAGACATCGATCACGAAATTCTTGCCGCCGAGCAGTTTCGAGACCCTGTCGGCATAGCCGCGCTCCTGGTCCACCCGGTAGAAATTCGACACGTTGGTGAAGAAACCGCGCGTTTCGGCCACGCCGGCCGAACGCAGCAGGCCGGCCATGACGTCGGGCTTCACCCAGTGCGAATTCCCCCCGTCGAGGTACACCGTGAGACCGGCGGAGACGAGGATGTCGACCGCCTGCCTGATGAGCGGCGGCCGGCTCTGCCGCTCGCTCGCGCAGCGGTCCTTGGTCAGCATGGCGAGCGAGTCGGGTTCGACGAGGATCACCGAGTGGGTCCCGGAGAGCTTCTGGGCGATCGTGCGATTCCATTGGATGTAGTCGGCGCTGCTCAGCCCGCCGGCCGAGAGCCCGCCGCAGTCGCGGTTGGGGATCGCATAGGTGACGAAGACCAGCGTCTTGGACCGAGCCCTGGCGGCATCCACGTACTTCTGAAGCAGCGGTGCCACCTTCGACGCGTTGCTCGAGTATGCAAGCCAGATGGCGGTCGGCTGCGAGCTGATCTGCAGGATCGTGGCCGCTTCGTCGTTCCTGCCCTCGCCGATCAGCCTGGACACGGCATCCGCCGCATGAGTGGTCGGATCGGTGTAGAGCCCGCCGGGGAAGATCTGGGAGCTTGAGAGGGACGACGGAAGTCGACTTGGAGCGACGGACTGTTCGGCGGCCGGTGCCGACGGCCGGGCAACGCCGGGAGCCGTGCATCCGCCAAGCAGGAGCGTCGCGGCGACCGACAGAAGGACTCCAGAACCCAGACAGCGCACAATCCTCGAACCACCTGACACGATTCGCCCCCTCGGCTCGGTCGTTTCGTCAGCCCTCACGCCTCGGGCGAAATCGGCTGGCTCGCCGCGCCCGCAGCACGGATACTAGGCTGCAATACACCCGACTGGTAGGCTATCCGAGGTTGATTGGATTTCGCTGAGCCGTTCGCGGTGGCGAAGCCGATACATCCACGGAGCAGGCTGGCAAGAAGCTGGTCAGTAGTGGTGAAGTTCTGAGCCCATCGGTTCAGCGCCTTTCTACTGTTGACCAGAGCCCTGTGTTTTCTTTCGACTAAACACAAATGCCAAAGCGCCACACGATAGCTGTGCGCCCCTTTCTGCCCGCTCCTGCTCCTTGACGAATCGCAACCCAAACGGGGTCACGATTGTCGCCCGCAGGGCGAACGCAAAAATACTGCAATAAAGGAGATAGCCCCCTATGGAGGGTCCAGAAATCAAATTCGCCGAAGCCGTTCTCGATAACGGCAAGTTCGGCACGCGCACCATCCGCTTCGAAACCGGGCGTCTTGCCCAGCAGGCACAGGGAGCAGTCGCTGCTTACCTCGACGAAGAAACCATGCTGCTCAGCGCGACCAGCGCCAGCAAGCATCCGAAAGACAACTTCGACTTCTTCCCGCTGACGGTGGATGTCGAAGAGCGCTCGTACGCCGCCGGCAAGATCCCCGGTTCGTTCTTCCGCCGCGAAGGTCGCCCGTCGACCGAAGCGATCCTCGTCTGCCGCCTGATCGACCGCCCGCTGCGCCCGTCCTTCGTCGAAGGGCTCCGCAACGAGGTTCAGATCGTCATCACCGTTCTGGCCATCGCGCCCGACGAGTTCTACGACGCTCTCGCGATCAACGCGGCCAGCGCATCCACCCAGATCTCGGGCCTGCCTTTCAGCGGCCCGATCGCCGGTGTGCGCCTCGCGCTCATCGACGGCCAGTGGGTCGCGTTCCCCAAGTACTCGCAGCTCGAGCGCGCGGTCTTCGACCTCACGGTCGCAGGACGCATCGTCACTGACTCGAATGGCAACGAGGATGTCGCGATCATGATGGTCGAGGCGGAAGCCACCGAGCACGCCTGGGGCCTCATCCAGGGCGGCGCCATCAAGCCGAACGAGGAGATCGTGGCCCAGGGCCTCGAGGCTGCCAAGCCGTTCCTCGCCCAGCTGGTCAAGGCGCAGGCCGAGCTCGCCGCTCAGTCCGCCAAGCCGATCGCCGACTACCCGGTGTTCCTTCCCTACGACCAGGCGACCTACGACACCGTTGCGGGGATCTCCTACGACGAGCTCAAGGGCATCTACCAGATCGCCGACAAGGTCGAGCGCCAGAACGCCGATGACGCCCTCAAGGATCGCGTCAAGGCCGAGGTCGCTGCCAGGGTCGAGCGCGGCGAGCTCGATGCTTCCGCGAACG
>JAODMW010000018.1 GCA_025464815.1 Microbacteriaceae bacterium
GGTACTCTCCTACGACAAACGGCCCTGTGGTGGAGGAGATATCGCGTCACGGACTGAGTAGGGAATCCGTCCGCCATGGGATATCCCCGCCGCGACGGGCAACTGCCGACGAGCAGCTAGACGGGCACCTGCTCGTGCTGCGGCGCGAGACCGCCTACCGCGAGTAGTTCGGCGCCTCGACGGTCATCTGAATGTCGTGCGGGTGCGATTCCTTGAGCCCGGCCGCCGTGATGCGCACGAACTTGCCCTTGCTCTTGAGCTCCCCGATCGTGCGCGCACCGGTGTAGAACATCGACTGTCGAAGGCCGCCGAGCAGCTGGTAGGCGACCGCCGAGAGCGGCCCGCGGTACGGCACCTGGCCCTCAATGCCCTCGGGGATGAGCTTGTCGTCGGAGGGAACGTCGGCCTGGAAGTAGCGATCCTTCGAGTACGAGGTCTTCTCGCCGCGGCTCTGCAAGGCGCCGAGCGACCCCATGCCCCGGTAGCTCTTGAACTGCTTGCCGTTCACGAAGATGAGGTCCCCGGGGCTCTCGTCGCAACCGGCGAGGAGCGAACCGAGCATCACGGTGTCGGCACCGGCGACCAGCGCCTTCGCGATGTCACCCGAATACTGGAGGCCGCCATCTGCGATCACCGGGATGCCGCTCTCCCGGGCCGCGAGAGATGCTTCGTAGACCGCGGTGACCTGGGGTACCCCGACTCCGGCGACGACACGCGTGGTGCAGATGGATCCGGGACCAACGCCGACCTTGATCGCGTCGGCGCCGGCATCCACGAGCGCCTGGGCGCCGCTGCGGGTAGCGACATTGCCGCCGATGATGTCCACGTGCGCGGCCACAGGGTCGCTCTTCAGTCTGCGGATGATGTCGATGACACCGGCGCTGTCACCGTTGGCCGTGTCGACGACGAGCGCGTCTACCCCGGCGTCGATCAGGGACATCGCACGATCCCATGCGTCACCGAAGAATCCGATGGCGGCAGCGACACGGAGTCGGCCCGCGTCGTCCTTGGTGGCGTTCGGATACTGCTCCGACTTGTCGAAGTCCTTCACCGTGATGAGACCGCGCAGCCTGCCATCCGCGTCGACCAGCGGCAGCTTCTCGATCTTGTGCTGCGCGAAGATGGCGACCGCGTCATCCGGATCGATTCCTTCGGGAGCGGTGATGAGGGGCGCACGCGTCATTACGTCGCGCACGAAAGTCGTGGACTTCTCGAAGGGCGAGACGAAGCGCATGTCGCGGTTGGTGATGATGCCGACGAGCCTGCCATCGCCCTCGACGACCGGGAGGCCGGAGACGCGGAACTGGCCGCAGATCGCATCGACCTCGGCGACTGTCGTGTCGGGGGTCGTGGTCACCGGGTTGGTGATCATGCCGGACTCTGATCGCTTGACCCTGTCGACCTGCTCCGCCTGGTCGGCGATGGAGAGGTTGCGATGCAGTACGCCGAGGCCACCCTGCCTGGCGATCGCGATAGCCATCCTGGACTCGGTGACCGTGTCCATAGCAGAGGAGAGCAGGGGCGCGGCGACTGTGATCCGGCGGCTCAGCCGGGTCGTGGTGTCCGCCTCGCTCGGGATGACATCGGTATGGCCGGGGAGCAGCATGACGTCGTCGTAGGTGAGTCCGATGAAACCGAAAGGATCCGGCTGGTCCATGTGCCCTCTTTTTTGCGATCTGGTGAACGAGACACCGGACTGCGACGATGGACTCCGGTAGTCAATATTAACGGTATAGAGCCCCAGCTATTCCATTTCGTGTGATAGCGGATGCCTAACCGCCGACGACCCCGCTCACACGTGCGAACCGGTTGCCGGCATCGTATCTGTAGATGCCGTAGTGCGCCGGACTGGGGTCGCCGTTCTTGTCGAAGCCGATCGGACCGGAGACTCCGTCGTAGTCGATGTCGGATTGGGTCTTCAGCACGTCGAGACACTCACCGTAGCTGGTGCACTTGATGCCCCCCTCAGAGACATCGCGCAGCCGATTCGCGATGGACAGCCCGCCGTCATCGTGGGCGACGGTCGCGGCCAGTGCCGCCAGTACCGTCGCGTCGAAGGCCTCCGCTGAGTAGAGAAAATTGCTCACCGCGGGATCCGCAGCCTTGACCTTCGCCGTGAAGGCAGCGTCGGGCTCCGCTCCTTCGAGAATGCCGTTGACGCCCGTGAGGGTGCCGGCCGGCAGCGCCTGGGAGTAGTCTGCCATGTTGCCGCTTGTGAGCCACAGCTTCGCGCCACCGAAGCCGGCTGCCGAGAGCTGGGTGATGATGGCCTTGTTCTGCTCCATCGCGGCGAACGGGCTCACGAAGACCACGGCATCCGGTGCCGCCTTTTTCACGGCATCGATGATCGGCACGAAGTCCTTCGCGTCTGCGGCGTATTTCTGTGCCGTGACGAGCTTCCCGCCGGACTTCTTCAGGCTCGCGGTCAGCGTGCCGAGGATGGCCACGCCGGTGTCGTCGTCGAGGTACACGAGCGCCACCTTGGCCTTGCCGCCGGCGATGGTCGCACCGAGGGCCGACCCCTGCAGAGCATCGGACGGGATGGTGCGAAAGAGATAACCGGCCTGATTCACGCCACTCAGTCGAACCGAGGTCGCGGCCGGCGAGATCACCGGGATGCCCGCGGCGACGACTTTGGGAAGCAGGCGTTCCTCCAGCACCGAGGATGACGGACCGATGAGCACGTCGATGGATTTCGTCTGCAGGTCGGCGAAGGACTGCTCGAGTGTGCCGGTCGTCGCATCGCCGGAATCGCGGTGGAAGACCTCGACCGGCTTGCCGAGAACCCCGCCGGCCTGGTTGATCTCGCGCACGGCGGCTTCGACACCCGCGGCCTGGCCCGGGCCGAGATAGGACTGCGCACCCGTCGTCGGAAAGACGGTTCCGATCCGGAGGATGCCGTCGCCTGTCGGTGTCGCACTCGGCTTCGGGGTCGGAACGGGCATCGGATCGGGCGATGCGCAGGCACCCAGCGCGAGGGACAGCGTGACAGCCGCGACGACGGCGAGCGGTCGGAAGCGCGACATGAAGGTCCTTAGCTAGGGATCATCCCGAACATTACCGGGCGATCAGGTCGCGTTCGCCGAGGCGCGGCGGGATGCCCGACCGACCGACATGAGGTCGATACTCAATACGACGAGCGCGACCCACACCAGACCGAACCCGAACCAGCGCGCGGGCGGCATGTCCTCGTTCAGCACGAATGCTCCGAACAGGAACTGCAGCACAGGCGCCAGGTACTGGATGAGTCCCATGTAGACGAGGGGAAGCCGCCGGGCGGCCGCCGCGAAGAGCAGTAGTGGTACCGCCGTGACGATTCCGGCGCTCAGCAGCGTGAGGGTATGGGCCACGCTCACGGTGCCGAAGGTGAGGCCCGCGCTCGCGCCGACCACCACGAGCTGCACGGTCGCAACCGGGACCAGCCAGGCCGTTTCTATCGTCAGGCCGCTCACGGCATCCACACTGCCGCCGATGCGCTTCTTGATGAGCCCATAGAGGCCGAAGGAGAAGGCGAGTGCGAGTGAGATCCAGGGGAAGGCGCCGTAGTTGATCGCGAGGACGAGCACCGCAACGGCGCTGATGCCGACGGCGATCCACTGCGGCGTCCTGAGCCGTTCGCGCAGCAGGATCACGCCGAGCAGCACCGTGACGATCGGATTGATGAAGTACCCGAGCGCGGTCTCGATCACGTGATTGCTCAGCGTGGCGTAGACGTAGACCTGCCAGTTCACGAAGATCAGCACGGCGGCGAGACCCATCATCAGCACGAGTCGCGGCTGCCTCAGGATGGCGACCAGGGCGGGCCACTTGCGGGTTGCCGTGATGAGAATGGCGCAGAAGACGAGGGAGAACAGGATGCGCAGGGCGACGATCTCGAATGCGCCGGCGGGCTGCAGAAGCAGGAAGTAGGCGGGCAGAACGCCCCAGAGCGTATAGGCGGCGATGGCGAAGAGAACGCCGGAATGCTCTCGCGAGCGCGACGGGATTATGGAACTGGACACTGTTCGCATGCTACGGGAAATCAGAAGGGCCCGTCCGGCGAACCGGACGGACCCTTCTGGATAGAGCTTGCTGACTAGCGGACGACCACCGCGAGCACGTCGCGAGCCGAGAGTACGAGCAGGTCGTCCCCGCCGTACTTCACCTCGGTTCCGCCGTACTTGGAGTAGATGACCTTGTCGCCAACGGCGATGTCGAGCGGGACGCGGTTGCCGTTGTCGTCGATGCGACCTGGACCTACTGCGACGACCTCGCCCTCCTGGGGCTTCTCCTTCGCGGTGTCAGGAATGACGAGACCGGAAGCAGTGGTCTGCTCAGCCTCGACCTGCTTGATGACAATGCGATCCTCGAGCGGCTTGATGGAGACCGACACGGTTGACCTCTTCTTTCTCAGAACTTCGAAATCTTGGGTTA
>JAODMW010000127.1 GCA_025464815.1 Microbacteriaceae bacterium
CACGACCGGCGTGCCCTCGGCGAGCGCGATCGTGGCGAGCGCGATCGCCCGCTCCCGCTGGGGCAGCTCGGTGAGGGTCGAACCGGCGCCGACGGCGACGGCGTCGGATGGCGCGACGTCGGCCAGCACCGAGTTGATCCTGGCGATCCAACCGTGCGCTCGTCGGCGTCCGCGCCAGATCCGGTGCCACGGCTGCGTGAGGCGGAGCCGTTCGTCGAGGAGTTCGCCGAGCGTGACCGAGGTCTCCGCTCGCTCGAGGCCGCCGACATCCGCCATCGCCACGAGACGCGCGACCCTCGCTGATTCGGACGGCAGGGGATGCCCGGCAACCTGCAGGCGGCCGGCAACCGGATCGAGACGGCCGGCCAGCGTGGCGGCGGCGAGTCGGCGATCGCTGGCGTCGCCGCTGGCGAGCACGAGCGCCCCGACCGGCACTGACAGCTCGATCGGTCCAACCCTGTGTGCGTCGGATCCTGCGTAGAGCCCCTCGGCGCTGATCGCCTCACCGCGCTTGTCGACGGCCCAGACCACGGCTTCGCGGTGCTCACGCAGATGCTCGCCCTCGATGTCCATATCGGGCAGGAGCTTCTGCAGCCACTTCGGCATCCACCAGGCGGCCCGTCCGAGCAGGGTCATGATGGCGGGCACGAGGGTCATCCGCACCAGGAACGCGTCGAAGGCGATGCCGACGGCGAGGCCGAGGGCGATCGGCTTGATGGTGCCTGAGCCCTCCGGTACGAATGCGAAGAAGACGAAGAACATGATGAGTGCGGCCGCGGTTACCACCCGTGCCCCGTTCGCGAAGCCCTTCGCCACGGACTGCCGTGCGTCGCCGGTCCGCACGAACTCCTCTCGCATTCCGGAGACGAGGAAGACCTCGTAATCCATTGCGAGCCCGAACAGCACGGCCATGAGGAGGATGGGCATGAAGCTCAGGATCGGGCCGGGGTTCTGGACGTTCAGGAGGTCACCGAGCCATCCCCACTGGAAGATCGCCACCACGACGCCGAACGACGCGACCACGGAGAGCAGGAACCCGAGCGCGGCTTTGAGCGGGACGAGCACCGAGCGGAACACCATCATGAGCAGGATGATGGAGAGCCCGACGACGATCGCTCCGAACGGGACGAGTGCGCCGGTCAGCCGGTTCGAGATGTCGATGCCGACCGCGGTCGCTCCCGTCACGGAGATGGGGGTGTGATACTGCTTCTGGATGTCCGGCCCGAGGTCGCGAATGGACTGCACGAGGGCCTTGGTCTGCGGAGCGTCTGGTGCGCTGGACGGGATCACCTGGATGATCGCGGTGTCGAGTCCGGCATCCGGAAGCCCCTGGCTCACGTAACTGACGTCGCCGAGCGTCTTGAGCTTCGTGGCGATCGCCGCGAGATCGGGCTGGATGTCGGTGGTCTGGGTGATGTCGACGGCGACGATGAGCGGTCCGTTGTATCCGGCGCCGAAGCCATCCTTGATCATCTCGTAGGCCTGGCGCTGGGTGGAGCCCTTGGGTTCCGATCCGCCGTCGGGGAGGTTCAGGTCGAGGCTCATGGCCGGAATGGCGAGCGTCCCGAGCACGGCGACGACCGCGAGGGTGGCTAACACGGGGCGCTTCATCACGCCCTTGACCCAGCGCAGGCCCATGGTCGGCTTGCTGCCTTCGTCGTGAACCATGGCGCGACGGTAGGCGCGCGATCCGGGCTTCGGGGTGAGGCGCCCCTTGGCCAGGCCGAGAAGTGCCGGTACCAGAGTGGTGGCGACACCGATGGCGATGAGCACCGCGAACGCGGCGCCGACCCCCATGACGCTGAGGAAGGGGATGCCGACGACGAGCAGTCCGAGCAGCGCGATGATGACGGTGACGCCCGCGAACACCACGGCGCTGCCTGCCGTGCCGACCGCGATCGCCGCCGACTCCTCGGGATCCTCGCCTGCGGCGAGCTGGTTTCGATGCCGGGACAGGATGAAGAGCGAGTAGTCGATGCCGACCGCGAGACCGATCATGAGGGCGAGCAGCGGAGCAGAACTCGACACCGTGGTGAAGGCGGAAATGGCCGTGATGCCCCCCATGACGATACCGACGCCGATGAGAGCGCTCAGCAGCGGCATGCCTGCCGCGACGAGCGAACCGAAGGTCACGAGCAACACGACCGCGGCGAAGAGGAGCCCGAAGACCTCGGTGATGGTGATGCCGAAGGTGTTGTCGGAGAACACCTGTCCGCCGAAGGCGACGGTCATTCCGGCCTGCTCGCCGATGGATGCCGTGTCCTTGAGCTGTGTGATCGTCGTAGCCGTGACATCCGTCGAGGCCCCCGTGAACTGGATCTGGGTGCGCGCCATCCGCTCGTCGGTGGTGATCGAGCTCCCCGCATACTCGGAGAACGGGCTCACGACCGAGTCGACGCCGCCGATCTTCCCGATCGCGGCATCCATCTTCTCGATCGCGGCCTTGTAGGTCGGATCGTTGACGGATGCGCCGGCCGGAACCTCCACGACCGCCTGGGCACTCGCACCCGCAACCGCGGGGAACACCGCATCGAGCCGGTCGAGCGCGTTCTGCGACTCCGTGCCGGGGATCGCGAAGGACTCCTGGGTCTGGCCGCCGAGAGCGATGCCGCCGCCGAGAATCCCGACGAGGAGGAGCAGCCAGACGCCGATGACGGTCCACGAGCGGCGGTAGGCGAAACGCCCGAGGCGGTAGAGGAGGGTGGCCACGGCTATTCTCCGATCGCGACGGGAGCGGTCACCGGAGCCAGGAGCTCCGTGAGGATTTTCAGCAGCGCAGCCCGCGCTTCGTCGACCTGGTCGGCGTCGAAGGCCATCGATTCCGGCGAGCACAGCATGTAGGCCGCGCCGCCGAGAGCGATGCCGAAGCGCATCTTCTCTTCGATCGAGGCGGTATTGGCGGCGAAGAAATCGGCGAGGCGGTGCACGATCGCGTTCGCCTCGTCGATCACCGGAACGTCGACGAGGGACTGCCCCTGGTTGATGAACATGTTCACCTCGCGGCGGTATTGCAGGATGAAGTCCACGAACTCGCTGAGGAAGGCCGCGCGTCCTGCCGGGGTGAGCGCGCTCGCCTCGAGGGCGCCCAGGATCTCCTCCATGCGATGGATGGCGGGAGCCACGGTGGCTTCGAGCAGGGTTTCCTTCGACGCGTAGTGGTAGAGCACGCTCGACTTGGAGAGCCCGGCGAGGTCGGCGATGCGATGGAGGGAGGTCGCGGCATAGCCGGCCGTCGCGAATTCCGCGAGGGCGATCGCGCGAAGATCTTCAGCAGAGGTGGACATCCACCGACGATAACTGACCGATCGGTCAGCGGCTGTCCGATCGGTCAGTTTGCCAGTTTCTTGGCAGCTTGCGCTCAGGTTCCGAGGTGGACGAGTGCGAGACCCATCGTTGCCGCGACGACGGTGAGTGGAGCGGCGATGAGGCCGAGCATGGCATACCGGCCCCACGAGATCTCCACGTCGAGCGCCCTGAGCCGCTCGTGCCAGAGCAGGGTGGCGAGCGACGCCCAGGGGGTGATGAGCGGACCGGCATTGACGCCGATGAGCAGGGCGGCCAGTCGCACGGGATCGCCGGCGACCGGCTCGAGCGCGAGATAGGCGGGAAGGTTGTCGATCGCATTGGCACCGAGCGCGCCGGTCGCCGACAGCTGGAGCAGGCTGAGCGGATCGTGCCCGCTGCCCGAGACCGCCGCGAGCACGGTGCCCAGCCCTAGCGCGTGCGCCGCCTCCACGACGAGAAACAGCCCGGAGGCGAGCAGCACGAGCTGCCACGGCAGCAGGCCGAACCGCAGCACCGACCTTCGCCTCACGATGAAGAATCCACCCAGCACGAGGGCGGCAGCCACGGCCGGAATCCACACCGGAAGTCCCGACACGAGCAGCGGGACGAGCAGCGCGATGATCACAGCACTCGCGACGAGCAGAACGCGGTCGCTCTCCGCCCTGTCGGGATTCGGCTCATACCGAGCGAGGAGGTCGCGACGATAGACGATGAACAGGATGACCGACGGAACCACGATCGCGATGAGCGCGGGCACCGCCGTCAGTGTCGCGAACTGGAGCGGGCCGATTCCGCCGAGCTCGTGCTCGGCCAGGAGGTTCGTGAGGTTGGAGACCGGCAGCAGCAGCGATGCCGTGTTGGCCATCCACACCGTCGTCAGCGCGAACGGGAGCGGCGAAAGGCCGACGTGCCGCGCCAGCAGCACGACGACCGGAGTGAGCAGTACCGCCGTCGTGTCGAGGGAGAGGAAGATCGTTCCGGCCACGGCGAGCACGAGCACGAGCAGCCAGAGCACCCAGGCGCGGCCGCGACCCCACCTGGCCGCCTGCTCGGCGACCACCCGGAACAGACCCGCCTCGGCGGCGAGCTCCGTCACGACGGTGATCGCGATGACGAAGAGCAGGATCGGCCAGACCCGGCTCCCGATGGCCAGCGCATCCGGGACGGGCAGGATTCCGAACGCGACGGCGAGGAATCCGACGACCAACAGGGCAGCTCCGAGGATCGCTGTGCGCACGTCATCCTTTCGCCTCATGGCCTCGCGGGCCGTCTCGCTTGCCCAGACTGTGAGCTTTCGCCATGACGGGGTAGCGTTGAATCTACCGATCGTGGGAGACCAACGTGCGCAAATTCATATTCAGCGGCAGCCTGATCAGCGCCATTCTCGGTGGCTGGGGTACTCTCCAAACGACCCGTAATGGGCCTCGCGATTGGCGGCTGATCCTGATGTGGATCAGCTGGGCGGCGACCGTCGCCATTGCCATCGGTACCATCGTGAAGCAGTCGCAAGACGCAGACGAGTTCGACGAGCTGGAGGAGCAATCATGAACGGACCATTCATCCCGGGCGGAGCGCAGATCGTCGGATTCTTCGGCCTGGTCGTGTGGGGATTCTTCTCCCTGCTCGTGCTCGCCGTCGCGATCGGCCTGATTTTCCTGCTCGTGCGTTTCCTGCTGATCGGTACCCGCGCCGCTCAGCTGTACATCGCCAGGAACGCGCCGATTCGGACGGTGCCGGCCACGCCGGCAGCTTCGGCCGCTCCAGCCGGTTCGACTGCGCCAGGCTCCACACCGCCATCGGTGGTCCCACCCACACCCGCTGCACGGGCCGCGACCACTCCGGCCAGCACTGCCCCCGCGACCACTGCGTCCGCAGTGACCACCTCGCCAGTCACGAAGCGGGCTTCGGCTCCCGCGACGACGAAGCCTGCGACGACGACCCCGGTTACGGCGCCCAGTCCCGCGGCAACGAAACCGCTGACCACGACCACGCCGGTGGCGAAGCCCGCCACCAAACCACGCACGCCGAAGACTCCGCCGGCAAGCTAGCCGCGGCTCAACCGCCGACCACCAGCAGCACGCCGAGGGTCAGCATCAGCAGTGCGATCGCTCCGTCGAGCACGCGCCAGGCCAGCGGCCTGGCGAAGACCGGCGCGAGAAATCGCGCGCCGAAGCCGAGCAGTGAGAACCAGGCCACGCTGGCCAGCGTGGCTCCGACACCGAACAGCCATCGCCCGTCGGCGCCCTGGGTGGCCGCGAGCGAACCGAGCAGAACCAGCGTGTCGAGATAGACGTGCGGGTTGAGCCAGGTGAGCGCGAGGCAGCCGAGTACGGCGGCCACGAGCGGCATCGCGGTGACTTCCGCCGCATCCAGTCGGCTCGGTTTGAGTGCCCGGCGCGCAGCGAATACGGCATAACCGACGAGGAATGCCGCCCCGCCCCATCGGACGATGTCGAGAGCGACGGGAGCCACCCGAACGATCGCACCGACTCCCGCGACGCCGGCGAAGATGAGCACGGCGTCGGAGAGCGCGCAGATGACGACGACGGGGAACACGTGCTCCCGGCGCAGGCCCGTCCGCAGCACGAACGCATTCTGCGCGCCGATGACGACGATGAGCGAGATGCCGGATGCGAAACCGGCCAACACGGGGAGGAACAGCACTCTCGAACCTTACGGAGATCGTCGGATGTGTTCCAGCTAATCTTCCTTATGATTCATTAGCATTGCTTCACATGGATTTTCACCTCGACCAGCTCAAGACCCTCGCTTCCGTCATCGACAACGGCAGCCTCGAAGCGGCGGCGCGCGCGATGCGCGTGACCCCCTCCGCGGTGAGCCAGCGTATCAAGGCACTGGAGCAGCAGGTGGGACGGGTGCTGCTGCAACGTTCACAACCCGCGAAGCTCACCGACTCCGGCCTCATCGTCATGAAACTCGCCCGGCAGGTGCAGTTGCTCGAGCACGATACCGTGGCGGCGCTCGACCCGGCCGAAACGGCGTATACGAGCATTCCCCTCGTCATCAATGCGGATTCCCTCGCGACCTGGCTGCTTCCCGCGCTCGCCGACGTGCCCGATGTCTCCTTCGACCTGTACCTCGCCGACCAGGATCATTCGACCGCGCTGTTGCGGGAGGGAACGGTCATGGCCGCTGTGACCTCGGAACCCGAGCCCGTGCAGGGCTGCACCGTCACCCGTCTGGGATCGATGCGCTATCGCGCCATGGCGAGCCCGGGGTTCACCGCCAGATGGATGCCGCACGGCCCCACCGCGGATGCGCTTTCGAAAGCACCCATGCTGGTCTTCGATCGCAAGGACAGCCTCCAGGATCGCTACCTGCGCGCCCGCAGTGACAGGGTCCTTGCGCCGCCCCGCCACTACATCCCGGCGTCGACCGAATTCGTGACCGCGGCGGTGCTGGGGCTCGGCTGGGGAATGCTCCCTGTCGCGCAGTCCGACGATCTGCTCGCCGAGGGGCGTCTGGTCGTACTCGATGCAGACAATGTCATCGACGTGCCGCTGTACTGGCAGCAGTGGTCGCTCGACTCCCCGGCGCTCGCTTCGATCGCCGAGGCTGTCGGACGCGCGGCCGCAGGCCGGCTGCGCTAGCCGAGGAAACCACGCAGCAGGGCCGCGGATCCCTCCAGATGCTCCTGCATCGCGGAACCCGCCCGCTCGACATCGCCGGTCAGAATCGCGAGGACCACCGCCTCGTGCTGCTCATTGGAGTGTTCGATGTTGCGCTGCAGGAGGGGAATGTCGTCGAGCAGCTCGTTGACCCGCATCCGGTTGTCGGCAAGAAGCGGAACCAGCGACGGCGCCCCGACGAGTTCGCCGATGGTGAGGTGCAGCCGCGAATCGAGGCGACGATAGTCGGCGATCGAAGCGACGGCGGTCTCGCCGAGCCGGGTCCACAGCAGGTCGCGGTCGGCTGCCGACAGGCTCTTCGATGCGGCCATCCGCGCGGCACCGATCTCGAGGATGGCGCGCAGCGCGAGCACGTCCTCGATCTCCTCTGCGGTCGGAGGAGCGGATGCGGCCAGTCCCTCGATCGCGCCGGCGGAACCCCGCGGCGGCAGCGACTCGACCACGAAGGTGCCGCCGTAGCGGCCACGCCTCGAGACGAGGAATCCGGCATCCGACAGTGATTTGATGGCCTCGCGCACGGTGTCACGGCTGACCGAGAACCGGGTGGCGAGGTCACGCTCGGGGGGCAGCGCCTCACCCGGAAGGACGATACCGAGCCGCACCGTCTGCAGCAGCCTGCTCACCGTCTCCTCGAAGGCGTTGCCGGCGCGCACCGGGCGGAACAGCGCCTCACCCGCGACGCTGACCCGTGGTTCCGGCTCCCCCTCGTCCGCCATCACAGCGGCGTGACATAGGCGGCGCTGATTCCGCCATCCACCAGGAAGGTCGCCCCGGTGATGAAGGACGCGTCGTCGCTCGCGAGAAAAGCCACCGCGGCCGCGAGCTCTTCCGGCTCGGCGAAGCGTCCCTTGGGGATGTGCACGAGCCGTCGCTGCGCGCGCTCCTGGTCTTTCGCAAACAGTTCCTGCAGCAGCGGGGTGTTCACAGGACCGGGGCAGAGGGCATTCACGCGGATGCCCTGGCGAGCGAACTGCACCCCGAGCTCGCGGCTCATCGCGAGCACCCCACCCTTCGAAGCGGTATAGGAGATCTGACTCGTCGCGGAGCCGAGCACCGCAACGAAGGAGGCCGTATTGATGATCGAGCCGGACTGCTGGGCGACCATGTACCTGAGTGCAGCGCGTGAGCAGAGGTAGACGGACTTCAGGTTGACATCCTGCACCTTCTGCCAGGCCGGGAGCTCCGTCGTCTCGATCGAGTCGTCTTCCGGTGGCGAGATGCCCGCGTTGTTGAAGGCGATGTCGACCGAGCCGTATACCTCGTTGGCCATCGCGAACAGGTGGTCGACCTGCGCTTCGTCGGTGACGTCGACCTGCACGAAGAGGCCATCGACCTCTGCTGCGGCTGCCGCACCCGTCTCCGGGTTGAAATCTCCGATGACGACCTTCGCTCCCTCGGCCGCAAGGCGTTTCGCCGCCGCGAGACCGATGCCGCTCGCTCCCCCGGTGATGACGGCGACTCGGCCAGCAAGACGCTGGGTGAGATCGATCCTGGTTACTGCCATATTCGGCTCCTTAGGTTGTTCTGCAGGTTGAGTAGGCCGCCCAGCGTTCTTGTGGGTTGAGTAGGCCGCCAGCGTTCTTGTGGGTTGAGTAGGCCGCCAGCGGCCGTATCGAAACCCGCCGGGCTACTCTGTCGATTTCGATACGCGCGCCATTCAACGGGCATCCGAAATGAAGACGTTCTTGGTCTCGGTGAAGGCGGCAGCGGCATCCGGGCCGAGTTCGCGGCCGAGGCCGCTCTGCTTGAAGCCGCCGAACGGTGTCGAGTAGCGCACCGAGGAGTGGGAGTTCACCGAGAGGTTGCCGCTCTCGATGCCACGGGAGACACGGATGGCGCGGCCGACGTCGCGCGTCCAGATCGAGCCGCTCAGCCCGTAGTCACCCGCATTCGCGAGGGCGATGGCGTCGGCCTCGTCGTCGAAGGGCAGCACGGAGACGACGGGACCGAAGATTTCCTCTGTGACGACGCGGTCACTCCGGGAGCCGGGAAGCAGTACCGTCGGCGGGAACCAGAAGCCCGGGCCATCCGGAGCACTGCCGCGAAAAGCGACCTGCGAGTCGTCGGGAACATAGGACCGCACCTTGGCGAGGTGTACCGCGGAGACGAGCGGCCCCATCTCGGTGGCTTCGAGACCGGGCGAACCGACCCGCACCCCCTTCACCGCCGGCTCGAGAAAATGCAGGAATTTGTCGAGAACACTGCGCTCGACGAGGATTCTGGAGCGCGCGCAGCAGTCTTGTCCTGCGTTTTCGAACACTGCGTAGGGAGCGGTCGCCGCGGCCTTCTCCAGGTCGGAGTCGGCGAACACGACGTTCGCGCTCTTCCCGCCGAGCTCGAGCGTCACGGCCTTCACCTGCGCGGCACATCCCGCCATCACCTTCTTGCCGACGGCCGTCGAGCCGGTGAAGACGATCTTGCGCACATCCGGATGCGTGACGAAACGTTCGCCGACTACATCGCCTCGGCCGGGCAGCACCTGGAACAGCCCAGGCGGGAGCCCCGACTCGAGCGCGAGCTCGCCGAGCCGGATGGCGGTGAGCGGGGTCCACTCCGCCGGCTTGAGCAGCACGGCGTTGCCGGCGGCGAGCGCGGGAGCGAAACCCCAGCTCGCGATGGTCATCGGAAAGTTCCAAGGCACGATCACTCCGACGACACCCAACGGTTCGAGGAAGGTGACGTCGAGGCCTCCGGCGACAGGGATCTGCTTGCCGATCATCCGTTCTGGCGCGGCGGCGTAGTAGTCGAGCACGTCACGAACGTGCCCGGCCTCCCACCTGGCCTGGGTGATCGGATGCCCGGAGTTGGCCATCTCGAGCTGTGCGAGGTTCTCCAGGTCTCCGTCGACCGCGCGGGCGAATCGCCGCAAGCCCGCGGCGCGGTCGGCCGGAGCGAGTGCAGCCCACTTCCGCTGCGCCAGCAGGGCCCGCGTCACGGCGTAGTCCACCTGCTCGACGGTCGAATGTTCGACTTCCTGCAGCACGGTCTCGTCCGCCGGGTTCAACAGGGTGATACCGCTCATCTCATCGCCTTTCGCGCCGCATCCACGAGCCCCTGGAACAGCCGGAGGTCGTCCGGCGTCTGCTCGGGATGCCACTGCACGGCCACCCCGAACGGAACGCCCTGCAATTCCACCGCCTCGACGACGCCGTCGTCGCTGCGCGCGGTTACCCGAAGCCTCTCCGCCACGCGGTCGATGGCCTGGTGGTGGTAGACCTCCACCGAGAGCTCGTCGGTGCCGATCATGGTGCCCACTGCGCTGTCGGGTTCGGCCAGAACACCGACCATGCTGAATTCGCCGCCGCCGAGCTGGTACCTGTTTGAGCCGATGACCTCCGGCAGATGCTGGTGCAGCGTTCCGCCGAGGGTCACGTTGAGTATCTGGGCGCCGCGACAGATGCCGAGGAACGGCAGCTCCCTCTCGATCGCCGCGGTGAGCAGCGCACCCTCCCACGCGTCGCGGTCGGTGCGCGGTGCATCCGTGGTCTCATGCCGCTCCTGCCCGTAGAGTGCAGGGTCGACGTCTTTGCCGCCGGTGACGATAAGCCCGTCGAGACCGTCGAGCACCCGGGCCGCGATTCCGGCGGAAACCGGCTGTGGCGGCAGCAGCACCGCTATGCCGCCCGCGCGGATCACGGCCTCGAAGTACAGCTTCGGCAGGAACGCCGCCGGCACGTCCCATACTCCGGTCTGCGCCTGTTCGAGATAGGTGGTCAGGCCGATGATGGGTGCAACCGTGGGTCGAGTAAGGCCGTCCACGGCCGCCACCGCGGGTCGAGTAAGGCCGTCCACGGCCGCAACTGCGGGTCGAGTAAGGCCGTCCACGGCCTGTATCGAGGCCTCATCTATGCCGCGAGGAGGTCTCGATACAGGCCGTGAACGACCTACTCGACCCGCAGGCGTTTCAGAACCGCTCAAAACCGCGAACCCTCTCCCAGTCGGTGATCGCGGCATCGAAAGCCGCGACCTCGATACGAGCGTTGTTGAGGTAATGCTCGACGACATCCGCGCCGAATGCCTCGCGGGCGATCTCGGACTGGCCGAACAGTCCGGCCGCTTCGCGGAGCGTCGACGGCACGCGAGGTGCATCGCTGTTGTAGGCATTGCCTTCCAGCATCGGCTCGAGCTCGAGCTCGTGCTCGATCCCGTAGAGGCCGCCGGCGATGAGGGCCGCGACAGCCAGGTACTGATTCACGTCGCCGCCGGGCACTCGGTTCTCGACCCGCATGCCGAGACCATGGCCGACGACCCGCAGGCTGCAGGTGCGGTTGTCGAGTCCCCAGGCGACGGCGGTCGGCGCGAAGCTGCCGTCGACGTAACGCTTGTACGAGTTGATGTTGGGGGCGAAGAACAGGGTGAGTTCGCGCATCGTTTTGAGCTGGCCGGCGAGGAAGTGGCGGAACATCTTCGACATCCCGAGTTCGTCCGAAGAGTCGGCGAAGACCGCGCTGCCGTCCGTGCCGCGGAAGGAGATGTGGATATGGCACGAGTTGCCCTCGCGCTCGTTGTACTTCGCCATGAACGTCAGCGCCTTGCCGTGCTTGTCGGCGATCTCCTTCGCGCCGTTCTTGTAGATCGAGTGGTTGTCGCAGGTGGTGAGCGCGTCTTCGTAGCGGAACGCGATCTCCTGCTGGCCGAGGTTGCACTCGCCCTTGACGCCCTCGCAGTACATGCCGGCGCCCTCCATGCTGACGCGGATGTCGCGCAGCAGCGGTTCCATGCGCGTCGAGGCGAGCAGCGCGTAATCGATGTTGTAGTCGCTGGCCGGAGTCAATCCGACATATCCCCTGCTCCAGGCATCCCGATAGCTGTTGTCGAAGACGATGAACTCGAGCTCGGTGCCCACATAGGGCACGAGACCCTTCGCGGCGAGCCTGGCGATCTGTTTCTTGAGAATTTCGCGCGGAGCCGGGGGAACCGGGGTCTCGTCGAGCCAGGTGAGATCCGCCATGACGAGTGCAGTACCGGGAAGCCATGGTAGGAGCCTCATCGTGGAGAGGTCGGGGATCATGGCCATGTCGCCGTAGCCCTTCTCCCACGACGAGATCCGGTAGCCGTCGACCGTGTTCATCTCGACGTCGACCGCGAGCAGGTAGTTGCAGCACTCGGCACCGTGCTGGCTGATCTCCTCCTTGAACAGGCGAGCGGATGCCCGCTTGCCGACCAGGCGACCCTGCATGTCGGTGAACGCGACGATGACAGTGTCGATCTCGCCGGCGTCGATGAGGGCATTGAGCTGGTCTGTGGTGAGCATTCCCGTGCGTACGGTCATCGCGTTCTCCTCGTCGATCGGGTCAATCTCCGACCATTACACCACGAGCCGCCCGATCGATTCGAAGATGCCGTAACAAGTTATTTACATCTAAAGGTAGACAACAGGTACCAATAAACGGCAGGCTCATGCCCAAACCGCGCAGGCCCCCGCCTGCGCTTGAGCCAATCGTTCTGGGAGGAACGCATGACCGACAGCAACAGGAGCGTCTCCGGCGTCACGTATGCCAAGGCGGAGGCCGGATACTTCGAGAAACGGACCCTCAAACGTTCGGCCGGTGTGTGGGGTCTCTGGGGTCTCGGCATCGCAGCCGTCATCTCCGGTGACTTCTCAGGCTGGAACCTCGGCCTCGCAGCGTCCGGCTGGGGCGGCATGGTCGTCGCCTTCGTCATCGTGGTGGTCATGTACTTCGGGATGTTGTTCAGCATCGGCGAGATGTCGGCGGCCATGCCCCACACCGGCGGCGCCTACTCCTTCGCCCGAGCCGCGATGGGACCGTGGGGCGGCTTCGTCACCGGGCTTGCGGAGACCATCGAGTACGTGGCGACGACGGCGGTCATCGTCTACTTCTCCGCCGGCTATGCGAACGGCATCACCGCCACCTTCGGTCTCGAACTGCCCACCTGGGTCTGGTGGATCATCCTCTACATCGTTTTCATCGCGCTCAACACGGCCGGTGCGTCGATCTCGTTCAAGTTCGCCGTGATCGTCTCGATCATCTCGATCGGAATCCTCGCGGTGTTCGCGATCGCCGCGCTCGTCTCTGGAGCCTTCAGCTTCGACCACCTCTTCGATGTGAAACCGGATGCGGGCCAAAGCGCGTTCCTGCCCCACGGGCTCTTCCCGATCCTGCTCGTTCTGCCGTTCGCGATGTGGTTCTTCCTCGGCATCGAGGAGCTGCCGCTCGCGGCGGAGGAGGCACACAACCCGGCCAAGGACATCCCGAAGGCCGGCATCGTCGGCATGATCACCCTCGTCGTCTGCGGCGCCGTGGTGCTCCTACTCAACCCCGGAGTCAACGGCTCGAAAGCGCTGTCGACATCCGGCGAGCCCCTGCTCGACGGGTTCCGCGCCATCCTTCCCGATGGTCTCGCCGCGGTGCTCTCCGCTTTCGCGCTCATCGGCCTGCTCGCCTCGCTGCAGGGCATCATGTTCGCCTACGGGCGCAACATGTACTCGCTCTCGCGCGCCGGCTACTACCCGAAGGCGCTCTCGCTGACGGGCAAGCGCCAGACGCCGTGGGTCGCGCTCATCGTGGGCGCCGTCATCGGCTTCATCGCGATGATCATCGTCGACCTCACCGGTGGCGCCAGCGGTTCGGGCGGCGCGATCGTCCTGAACATCGCGGTCTGGGGCGCGGTGCTCTCCTACCTCCTGCAGATGATCTCCTTCGTCGTGCTTCGAAAGAGGTTCCCGAGCGCCAAACGGCCGTACAAGAGCCCCGTCGGCATCGTCGGTGCCGTGGTCGCGGGTGTCATCGCGGCAGTGACCTTCGTCGGATTTCTGCTCAACCCGCCCTTCCTGCCCGCCATCGTGGCTATCGCGGTCGTATATATCGTGATGCTCGTGCTGTTCGCGCTCTTCGGGCGCAAGCGTCTCGTGCTCTCACCGGAGGAGGAGTATGCGCTGAGCGGCGGGCTGCACGGCGATCCGCAGGCCGAAGGCTACGACGCCATGGAGAAAGAAGTCTTCGACACGAAACTCTGAGACGAGAATCACCGGCATGGGGTCGGCGGCGTGTCCTCCGGCCCCATCGATCGTCGCAATCAATAATGAGGAAACGATCGTCCCGCGTGATTGAAGGTCAGCCGACATGTCCGATGCAGGAAAACGCACCCGCGAGGTCAGCTCAGCGGAGTACGAGGAGCTTCAGGAACTCGTCTATGAGCTTGTTCGCGAGCGCCTGATCGCCGCGATCGGTGCCGGGGGCATGTGGAGCATCGACTTCCGCAAGCCCGGCAACAGCGATACGGTCTTCGGCGAGACGGTGGCCGAGCGCCTCGCCTGGGACGTGGCCGCCCATATCGCCCCGCACCAGCCCGCCGCCAACGTGCATTCGGCCCAGCCGGTCGCTGAAGTGATCGACGAACGGCCCCTCGAGACAGCCTCGAGCACCGCCACCGTGCAATCTGCGGCATACGTCGCCCCGCCGGAGTGGGCGCGCTTCGCCCCGCCGACGACCAAGGCCGTGGAAATCGACCCGCCCGCTGCCGAAGTCCTCAAAGAGCACGCCTCGCAGCAACTGGTCGCATAGGCCCTACACGCAGTACAGCGCCATCACGGCCAGGCCGGCCGCGGTCATCGTCACGGAAGCCACCCAGGTGGGCGCCGGGATCTTCTCACCGCCGTGCACCCGAAGGCCGAGCACGAGCAGCCGCAGCACCAGCCACAGCACGCCGACGACGATCATCCCCGCGCCACGGTCGAGGCTCAGCAGGTGCTGGTGCTCCACGTCGCTCCCGGTTCCCCCGCCGCTGTGAGCCTCGCTCCCGACCGCGATGACGAGCAATCCCGCCATGGCCCAGAAGTCCAGCAGGTGTTCCCAGCCGACGAGGTGCTTGCGTGCCACAGGCGCATAGGCGATGGCCGCTATCATCAGCACACCCGCGCCGCCGAGACACCGCAGCGGCGAATGCGCACCGACCATGCTGGCGGCCATCACGGCCAGCATGATGCCGTGCGCGAGCACGCCACCGAGCGGAATGCGCAGGGTGGGGCGCACGGCACTCGCCGCACGCCCCATGGTCATCAGGCCTGCCAGATGGTCTTGATGTTCACGAACTCGCGGATGCCGAATGCCGACAGCTCGCGCCCGTAGCCGGAGTCCTTCACACCGCCGAAGGGCAGCCCGAAGAAGGATGCGCTGTTGCCGTTGACGAAGACGCCGCCGGACTCGATCTCGTTCGTCAGTTTCTGGACTTCTGAGGGCTCAGAGGTCCAGACGCTCGATGCCAGCCCGAAGTCGGAGTCGTTGGAACGCTCGATGGCCTCCTCGATGCTCGACACCCGGTAGAGGCAGGCGACGGGGCCGAAGCACTCCTCGCGGTAGATACGCATCTCGGGTGTCACGCCGGTGAGAGTAGTGGCCGGATAGAACCAGCCGGGTCCGTCCGGGATCTCTCCGCCGACCAGCACGTTGGCGCCCTTGGAGCGTGCGTCTTCGACGAAGGCGTGCGCGTCGATCCGGCCCTGCTCGGTGGCCATGGGACCGAAGGAGGTTCCCTCGGCGAACGGGTCGCCCGGCTTCTGCCTGGCCATGTTCTCGAGGAACAGCCTCTCGAACTCGTCGTAGACGTCGTCGTGGATGTAGAAGCGCTTGGCACAGATACAGCTCTGCCCGCTGTTCTGGACGCGCGAGTTGACACCGAACTCCGCCGCCTTCACGACATCCGCCGAGGGCATGACGACGAACACGTCGGTGCCACCGAGCTCGAGTACCGACTTCTTGATGTTGCGACCCGCAGCCTCGGCGACGGCGGCACCTGCGGCGACCGACCCGGTGAGGGTCACCGCCTTGATACGGCGGTCGTCGATGAGCTTGGAAGCGGCACCACCCTCGATGAGCAGGGTCTGGAAGGCGCCGGCAGGGAAGCCGGCACGCTCGAACAGTTCGCCGAGATAGAGGGCGCACTGCGGAACGCTCGACGAGTGCTTGAGCAGGCCGGTGTTGCCCGCCATCAGTGCGGGCGCGGCGAAGCGGATGACCTGCCAGAACGGGTAGTTCCACGGCATGACGGCGAGCACGGTGCCGATCGGCTGGTAGATGATCTTCGCGTCGGAGGCTCCCACCTCTTTCGGGTCGACCGGACGTTCCTCCGCGAGGTATTCCGCGGCGTGGTCCGCGTAGTGACGCATGCCGCGGGCGGACTTCGACACCTCGTACTTCGCCGTGCCGATCGTCTTGCCCATCTCGGTGGAGGCGAGGCCCGCTGCGAAGTCGAGCTCGGCATCCATGAGGTCTGCGGCCTTCCGCATCCACTCTGCACGCTGCTCGAAGGTGGTCGCCGCCATCAGAGCGTTGGCCCTGTCGGCGCGATCGAGGATCGCCTCTACCTCTTCGGCCGTATGCACATCGAAGGTCTTCTCGACCTCACCCGTCGTCGGATTGATGGTTGCGATTGCCATGTCAAAACTCCTTCGTTTCTGGTGGTTCTGTTCCTTTAGACAAGCCGTCGGGCGAGAGCCAGGGCACCGACGACGGGAGGCTGTTCGAGCAGGTGCGGACGATGCCGCGGATGCTCGGTCGCGAGCAGGCGCACGAAGACGCCGTAGAGCCGCGGCTGGTTCACGATCACGCTGCCGCCGGCGACCACGTCGAGCCCGACGGAACCGCGAGCCAGCAGCTGCCCGACGAGATCGACCAGGTGCCGGGCTCCACTCTCGATGATCGACAGCGCGAGCGGCGAACCGGCGTCCGCAGCCGCGAAGAGGGCGGGGGCGCGACTCCCCCAGTTGTCCATCGTCGGCTCGTCGTTGACGGCCCTGGCGAGGGCCGCCGGCGCGTCGACCGCGAAGGCGGCCTGGAGCGCGGACAGCAGTCCGTCATCCGGAAGCCCGCGGTCGTAGGCGGAGAGGACCGCCTTCGTCGCTTCGCGCACCAGTCCGGGAGCACCGGCCTCGTCACCGAGCACCCAGCCCCAACCGCCGGTGATCAGGTAGTCGCCGGAAGCGTCCTGCCCGACGGCGATCGCGCCGGTGCCGGAGATGACTCCGATTCCCTCGTGGAAGCCGGCGGCCTCGACGAGCAGCGCTGCGTCGTTGACGACGGTCGAGCGCAGACCGAGCTCACCGAGTTCGTGAGCGAGTTCCCGGCAGTGCTCTGCGGTGTCGCAGCCCTGAGCGCCGACGCCCAGGGCGACGACATCCGACAGATCCGGCACTGCGATGCGCAGTCGCTCCGCGATCCAGGCGGCCGCGGCCACGGGCGGCGAGGCATCCCAGTCCTCGGAGGCGAGTTCGAGTTCCACGAGGCGTTCGCCATCGAGGTTCTCCACGAAGACGGCGGTCTTCGTGCCTCCCATGTCCATGCCGGCGATGACGGCTGTCACTTGGCGGTCTCCACCTTGGTGTCGGAGTTATGGAAGACGAACTCTTCGATGTTGATGTTCTGGCGACGGGCGACGGCCTCCACCAGGATCTGCATGACGACGGCCTCGAGAATCGCCCGCGGAGCGGACGGCAGCTTCGGTAGCTGGATGACCTGCAGCGTCGGAGTCTCGGGGATGTCTTCGCCCGTGATGAGGATCACCTTGTGACCGGCACCCGAGAGGGTGTGGGCGACCTCGAGCTCGCGTTTGTCGCCGAGCACGACGTGCACGCCGAGACCGGCGGACTCCATCGATCCGTGCAGGTACTGGCGAGTGCTCATGGCGGCCGTCGGAAGGCGCGCGACCTCGCGGAAGAGCAGCGCTCCCGCCTCCGCCGAGCCGACGGCGGGTCCTGCTCCGACGAAATCGGCTGTGGCCACGCCGTCGAACGTCGCCGCGAGCTCTTGCGCGCGCGCGCCGACGGTGTCCTCCGTCCAGCCGAAGAGGGCCGGGAGCTTCTCCCATGCCTCATCGATCCGGCCGTGGTCCCAGGCATCCGCGATCATGCCGAGACCGGTGATCGTCGCGGTGTAGCCGATGGTCGATGCGTAGCTGTCGGGGATGTTCCCGAGCGACAGGGTCGCGCTCACGAGATCGGCGATCGGCGACGGCGCGCTGTTGACGACCGCATAGCGCAGCTTCTCGTCGACCGACTCGAGCACGGCGAGGGTCTCCGAACTGCGACCGCTCTGGGAGATTCCGATGATCGGGTGCACGGATTGCGGAAACGGCAGTGGGTGGTCGCCCGCACCGAGTCGCCAGGAGTGGATACCGCGGCTGCGCAATGCCCAGGACGGCGCCGCGGCCGCAGCGAGGCTCGCTCCGATGCCGACGAAGATCGGGCCTGGACCCTGGTAACGGCCCGCTGCCTGCTGCTCGAGCACCTGTTCGCGGATGCGCGCGATGGCGCCCTCGAGGGCGTGGGCCTGCGTGGCCCTCGCTGCGGCGAAGGTGATGTACTCACCCAACATGTGGCACCTGAATTCCTTGGTTTAGACCTGACCGGCGGTCAGAGAGTTCTTTCCTGCGGATCCCACTCGGCGTCGAGCGGGGCGACGCCTGTCAGGGAACTCGTGACGAGGACCGGGGAACCCGCCTCGATCGACTCTTCGACTGCGAGCATCGCGTCGAGCACGTGGAACGCGAGCTCGCCGCTCGCCCGGGGCGACCTACCCGACCGGGTAGCCCGTGCCATTTCGAGCACGCCGACACCGCGCGATCGCTCGCGGCCCTGCGCCGGCAGGTCGACCCAGTCGCCTTCGTCTGCGGCTGCGGCAAGAAATGAACTCGGGCCGTCGAAGCCGCTCACGGGAACGGTGAGGGTACCGCCGGAGCCGGTCACCTCGAAAAGCTGGCGGCGTACCGGGGAATCGAAGCTGTAGATCGAGGTGCCGACAACCCCGGAAGCGAAACGTGTAAGCACGCTCATGTGGGTCCAGATCTCGACCGGGAAGCGGGTGCCGGCATCCGGCCCGGAACCGATCTCGCGCTCCTCATATGCACGGTGACCGAGCGCCTGAACGCTCTCGATCTCGCCGAGGAGCATCGTGAGGGTCGTGAAGTAGTAGGGACCGATGTCGAACAGCGGCCCCGCCCCACGGGCGAAGAGGAACTGCGGTCGAGGGTGCCACGAGTCCGGGCCGGGGCCCTGCATGAGCGTGAGTACGGTCTGCGGCGTGCCGATCTTGCCCTCGCCGATGAGCCGGTGGGAATTCTGGATGCCGCTGCCGAGCACCGTGTCCGGTGCGTTGCCGACAACGACACCCGCACTCGTCGCCTCGTCCAGCAGTTGCCGGGCGGACTCCCGGTCGAGCGCGATGGGTTTCTCGGCCCAGACGTGCTTGCCCGCTCGCACCGCGGCGAGCGAGACCTCCGCGTGCACGGCCGGAATCGTAAGATTCACGATGAGTTCGACCGTCTGCAGCGCGAGCAGCTCCCCCGGGCTCCCGCTGAAGTCGAGTCCGTATTTGTCCGCCTGGGCCGCGGCACGAGCCAGATCGATGTCCGCGATGCCGATAACCGTGACGTCCGGGTAGGACGTCAGGTTTGTCAGGTACTCGTCGGAGATGTTCCCTGCGCCGATGATACCGACGCCGACCGGTCCTGTGGTCATCGTGCGAGCACCTCCGCGAAGAAACGCCGGTTCCGATCGAGCACCTCGAAGAGGTCGTGTTCCACGACCACCTCCACGACAGGCAGCTCGAGCGTTGGGCGGGCGAGCCCGATGACTTCATCCATGCGGCCGGTGATGTCTACGCGCGCCACCGGATCCTCGGCGTCCGGCGGCTCGTTCTTGACGTGCAGGTAACGGATGCGGTCCTGGTAGCGCGGGATGAGCTCGAAGACATCCCCTCCCCCGACACTCGCCCAGTATGTGTCGAGTTGCAGCACCACATCCGGACTCAGGTTCTCGACCAACAGCTCCCAGCCGACCTGGCCGTCCACGCGGGAGACGAACTCGAACTCGTGGTTGTGGTAGCCGACACGGATACCATGTCCGGCCGCAAAGGCGGCCGCGTCGTTGATCTCGTCCGCGAACGAGATGATGCCCTCACGCGTCGAGAAGCGCCGCGGTTCGACCCATGGAACGATAATCGTGCCGATGCCGAGCTCCTTCGCAGCGGCGACCACCGCATCCCGGTCGAGTTCGGTGATCTTCGCGTGTGCCGTGCTCGCTCGCAGGCCGGTGGTGTCGAGTCCGGCGCGCAGGGCGGCGGTGTCGCCGAGGATGTCGTACGGTTCGACGTGGGTGTATCCGAGCTCCGCGAGATGCTTCAGCGTGTCGCCCAGCCGTGATCCCAGGAAGTCCTTCGTGCTATAGAGCTGGACTCCGACGTTCGGCGCAGTGTGGTCAGTGGCCATGGTGTTCGTGTCCCCCGTGAGCGTGCGTGGTGTGGTCGTGCGCGCCATCCGGACCGCAGTGGTCCCCGATGGTCTCGGGGATGTCGAGCGCTGGATTACGGCCGAAGAAGCCGTGCGGTTTGAGAACGAAGCCGGTGGTGTCGACTGGCATCACAGGCCAGTCCTCGACGCGCGGGAAGTGAGTGAGGCCGAAGGTGTGCCAGAGTACGATGTCGGTCCCGTCAACCGGACGATTCGCCGCCGTCCAGGCCGGGAGTCCGGCGCCACCAGGGTGGAGGTTCACGAAATCGCCGGCCGGATACAACTCAGACGGCTCATAAGCCGTGACCCAGAGATGCTTTGTCGCGAACGTTGCGCGTTTGTGGATATCCGACTCGCTGTCAGCGATCAGGAGAGGCTTGCCTTCCGGGTAAAGCACCCAGCCGACATCGTTGCCGAGGCGATTCTGCGAGTTCGGATTACCGATGAACCAGACCCGATTCTTCAGATTATCCGCGATGCGCTGCGCATTCGACTCTGTCGTGAGCCGGGTGGCCAGCTGGGTGAAACCGGAACCTGTCGGGTTGCTTTCCCCGCGTGGCACGACGGCAGCCTCGAGTTCGTCGACATAGTTGTCGACCCCGTCGACCATCATGTCCAGGCGTGCGCTGAAGAGGTGCTGGTGGTACGGCGCACCCAGCCCGGGCGCGAGCTCAGAGGCGAAGGGGTAGCCGGCCGCCGGATAGGCAGAAGTGAAGACGACACCCGTCGCCTTGACCTCGAACTCGAGGGTGCCGTCCAAGCCGAAATACCAGTAGAAGCCATAGTCGTAGTTGCCGACGGTGACGAAGAAGGAGACCACCAGGCGGCGGTTGCGACGCGAGTCGCTCGAACCGTTCCAGTTGTCGGTGTGCTTCCAGAGAATGCCGGCATCCTCTTCGTGAATGCAGATCGCCTGTGGGATCGTACGTGCGCTTCCGTCGTTGTTCGCGACCACCGCGTCGAGATAGGTGATGTCGCCGACGCAATCGCAACCGAGTTCGAGCGAATTGGCGAAACCGCCCAGCAGATACTCACCGCAGTCGAAGAAATTCTGGAACCAGCGCTGCGGGCTCGGGTCGCCGTACGGCACCATCATCTCGGCGATGGAGGCGCGATAGACCACCGGACGCTGTGTGCCGTCATCGTTGATCGAGATATTGTGGAAGACCAATCCTTCACGCTGATCGAAACCGAGCTGCAACTGCCAACCGGCCCAGGACAGCACCCGGTTTTCGTCGATCGTGAAGCTCGGACCCTCCGGCTGTGTGATTTCGATCGGCTTGAGCCCCTCGCGATCCGGTCCTCGCCATTCGGCCAGATGGAAGTTGCCGTCCTCCAGGGGAACCGGCAGGTCGACATAATCGATGACGTCGAGCACCTCGCCGGTCACGACATCCACCATCACCGTGACCCCGTCGACCGGATGAGCCCAACCGAGGTCCTCCGGCGTGTTCTGGACGAAGGTGAAGCAGCGCTGGATACGCCGGCCGTGCTCACCCTCGGCGAGAACCCCGGCCGAGAGCGGGTTCACCCGCAGCGTGGAGATATCGGTCAAGCCGCGCCGCGCCATGGCGGCGAGCCAGCGCTCGTCTGCATGAACTACTTCCTCGACGTAGCTGAACTCGCGGAGGACGACTGGTACGCCACCCTCTGTCACGGGGTCGAGCTGGTGCTGCGAGACCACGCGGTCATCCGACGGCGACACCACGACATCATGCGAGAGGCCGGTGGTCATATCGATGATGAACGCACGAAAACACCGGTCACCGGAAACGCCGGCGAGCACGGCACGCTTGTCTGGCTCGAGCAGCCCGAAGTACGAGACGTGGGTGTCAGCGACGACCAGGCCTTCACGACGGAGAATCGCGAGGCTTCCGTCGATTTCCTCTGCGGTCACTGTCGCGAGGGTCTTCGCCACCAGCGCAGTGCGCGGTCCGGTTCCCTTGTGCTGACTGTTCACCACCGCTGCCACCTTCCATTCCGACTGCCAGGACAAAGCTAAACCACTACGTACCAAAGGTTATCCACTAAATGACAGCGACGCCAAATCTATTCCGCGAACCGCACGGCGGATTTTGCGCGATGCCAACGACAACAGGGGAATATGGATGCTTCCTCGGCAATCGCCCGTCTCGCACCCTAAGACCACTACTGACAATCGCGGCGGCGATCATCGTGACACTCCGGGCGCGCGGACTCGCGGCGAACGAGCGAAGGACGTGCGCAGGCGATAGCGCTCGCCGCTGTACTGGATCACCGAGGAGAATAGCGGCCGGTCCGCACTGTCCAGCGCGAGCTGGTGCATGGCGAGAATAGGCCTGCCGATCTCGAGTCCGAGATTGGCTGCGACGGCGGCATCCGCCTGGCGAGCTTCGATCGTGGAGTCTGCACGTGCCAGGTCGAGGCCGGCGCGGGCCAGTGTGTCGTAGAGGGAATGGCGCGTGAAGTCCGTCCCGGCCACCTCGGGGACGAGGGCGAGCGGAATGACACTGCTGTCGATCGCGATCGGTACGCCGCTGAGGAGCCGCACCCGATCAAGGTGAAAGAGCGGGCTTCCCGGCGCGACCGCGAGCTCCTCGGCCTCGTCGAGTGTCGCCGGCAGCGTGATCGCCCGGAGTACTCTCGAGGTCGCGACCAGCCCCATCCGCGATGCAGTTTCGGTGAACGACTCCAGGTTGTTCGGCCAGTCCCCGCTCCCCGCCGACGTAACCGCCACATACCAGCCGCGGCCGTGCGAAGCGCTCAGCGCGCCGTCCTCGACCAGCCGAGTGAGCGCCTTACGAAGCGTGACCCTGCTGATATTGAATTTTTCGCAGAGCGCCCGCTCCGGCGGCAGGCGCATGCCCTCGCGAAGCGAACCGTTCGCGATCTCGCCCTTGATGAGGTTCATCGCCTGGATCCATAACGGTTCCGGGTAATCGATCCTGATGGAGGGTGACTGCACGCCGGCACTCATGGACCCTCGATGAGTCTGTCGAATGCCGCATCCAGCTCGGTATTCACTCTTCGGCGATCAGAGCTCTCCTCATGATATGCAACGATCTCACGAGCACCCTGCGAGAACGAGACGCGGGGTGCGAAGCCCGGTGACAGCGATTGCAGCTTGCTCGAGTCGAACAGCATCGAGTGACGGAAGTCGTGCTCGAGCACTTCGCCCCAGCCCGGGTACTCCTTCGCGATCGACTCACTCGAACGGTGGACGAGCTTCGGGATGCGAACGCCGGCGGCCGCGGCCAAGGTCGTGTGGATCTGGTCCCAGCTCAGGATGTCGCCGCTCACGACGTTCACACTCTCGCCGATCGCGTGCTGGTTGCCGAGGATCGGCACCACAGCCCTCGCGAAATCGCTCGAGTGCATGAGCGTCCACAGCGACGTGCCGTCGCCGTGGACGATGACGCCGCGATCGGCGCGCATCCTCTCGATAGCGGTCCAGCCGGACAGCACGGGGATGGTCGTGCGGTCATAGGTATGGAAAGGGCGAATGATGGTAAGCGGCAGATTCTTCTCGCGGTATGCCTCCTCAAGGAATACCTCGCATGCCACCTTGCCTGTGCCATAACCGAAGACCGCCTGCCGTCTCGGGCTGGACTCGGTGATCGGCAACTGCGGAACGGGGCGGGCGAAGACTGAGCACGTGCTGATGAAGACGTATTGGCCCGCCCGCTCGCGATAGAGATCGACGTCGTCGCGGATGTGATCTGGCTCGAAACCGACCCAATTCACCACCACATCGAATTCCCGCGCGCCGAGCAGCTCGCGCATCTGTTCGCCCGAGCGCACGTCACCGCGCAGTGTCTCTGTTCCGAGCGGCAACACCCGCTTCGGCTCAGAACGGGTGACAACGGTGAGCGAGGCATCGGCCTGCTCGAGTTCCGCGGCGACCGCTGAACCGATCATCCCGGCGCCGCCGAGGAAGAGAACCCTGAGACTCATCGGTTCCCCCTCGAGAGTCCGCGACCGACCAGGTAGTCATAGCTCCGCTCGACCGCCTCGAAGGTGTCGACGTTCAACCGCTCGAGTTCGAGCAGATGCCATTCGAGCGCGGGATTCGCGGTAAGCGCGGCATCCCAATCCATCGCCCCCTCGCCGATCGGTACCATCACGTCGTCCTCGTAGCTCAGGGCCGGGCCGTCTTTGATATGCACGTACTTGACGCGCCCACCGAGAGAGGCGACCACCGCAGCGGGGTCTGCCCCACCCATCCGGGTCCAGTACATGTCCAGCTCGATGACGACGCGCGGATCGAGCTGCTCGAGCAGCAGGTCGTAGGCCTGACGGCCGTCGAAGTTCTGGCTGAACTCCGCGAAATGATTGTGATAGGCGATACGCATGCCGTACTTCGACGCGTTCTCCGCGCCGTCATTGACCCTCACCAGCCCGGCAGTGATCGCCTCAGGCGAATCGAATTCTTCGCGCTCCAAACTCCAGACGAGAGTCGTCGCGCCGAGCTCGGCGTTATCGTCGAGGATGCGGCTGGCCTCCGGCCCACTGGGGAACGGGGCGTGTGCGCTCGTGAGCTCGAGGCCCGCAGCAGCGATAGCCTTCCTCACTCGAGACGCTGGATAATGCTCGAGAAGCCCGTAGGTCTCGACGCCGAAGAAGCCCAGTTCCGCGATACGCGCGAGTGTGCCCTCGAGGTCTGCCTTGGCCTGCTCGAGCACCGTGTACATCATGACGGCGATGCGGGGTGGCATGTGTCGTGTTCTCGTTTCTTGTCGTAGCGGTGGAAATTCAGGACTCGTGCGCGATCCAGGCCATTGCCTGGCGCACAAGCCTTTGGAAAGATGGTTCGCCCCACGAACGGAAGTCGTGGCCGAGCGCGAGGTAGACGACGCGGCCTTCACCCACCTCCCGCGTGTAGAGCACGGGAATGATCTCGCCGTCCGCACGGTGACGCTGAGCGAGGACCTGAATGTCATCGTCGGCGAGCTCGAACTCGTAGTACTCGTCGAAAAGCTCGAAGTCCGTGACCCCGGCCGTGATCGGATGCTCCGCCACGATCTCGATAGTGTGACGGCCCTGGTGGTGGCCGGGACCGTGGGAAAGGTAGCGGTTGCCCAGGAGCTCGAAGAAGGTGCGAAAACTGCCAGGTGCGTCCGGACCTACGTCTCCCATGACGTTCGAGCAGTGGATGGCGAGGAGCCCACGACCCTCGTGGACCCACTTGCCCAGTTCGAGCTGCTGGGCCGGCGAGAACTCGCCGCCGGCTTTGTACAGCACGAAGATGTCCTGCGATGAAGTGGTCTTGAACGGTTCGACGAACCGCTGCATTCCTGCGGCCTGACGGGTCACGAAACCGGCTTCGCCTGCGAGCTTCGTGAAATACGGGGCGGCCGACAGGAGGTCGTGGTCGACGTCGTCGCCCGCCACGATGATCATTGCCCTCTTGGACGTGGACTGTGCTTCGGTCATGGTTGGTACCTGTCTCAGTGAGAATTCGCCTGGGATCGGGGGTCGCCGCCGAGCGATGGCTGGCGACCCCCGAGTGGTGTGGTTCGGCTACTTGCCGGTCGGCTTGAGCTGCAGAGCGACGACCGGGTTCGGGTCACCTCTCCAATACGGGTTGGCATCGGTCGGGAAACCGGTGACCTTGGTGTCGTTCCAATCCGCGTATGCCTGGTAGTAGCTCAGGATGAGCCACGGCTGGCCTTCGACGAAGCGACCCTCGAGACCCTCGATCGCAGCATTGCGCTGGTCATCGGTGGTGGCGTTCTCGTAGTCGGCGAAGAATTGTGCCGTCTGCGGGTCGTTCCAGCGCTCGATGTTCTGTTTGGTCTGGTCGACCGTGCCGACGGGCACGGAGTACTTCGGGTTCATCCAGGCGTTGTACAGGCCGTAGACGGTCGTGTACTCGTCGATCGGGTAACCGATCGTCGCGTCGTAGTCGCCCTTGCTCGTGAGCGGGTCGATCGCGTCGACGGAGACTCCGTTGACCTCGACCTTCATGCCGACATCCTTCAGGTTGGCCTGGATGATCTGTGCGGCTGCGACCTGCTCCGTATAAGCGGATGGGATCGTGATCGTGAATCCGAGCGTCTTGCCACCCTTCGCGTAGTAGCCGTCGGAACCGAGGGTGTATCCCTCGCCTTCGATCAGCTTCTTCGCGCCAGCGACATCGTGCTTGTACGTCACATCCTTGTACTTGTCCGCGATGGCGTTCTCGAACAGCGGCATCGGCAGACCGGCCGCACTCGTCGCAGCCGGCCGATTAGCCGAATCTGCAACCTGCTTGCGGTTGATGCCGAGGCTGGTAGCCTGCCGAATCGCCAGGTTGTCGAACGGTGCCGCGGCATTGTTGGTGATGAGGCCATCGGAACCGATAACCGGCCAGAAATGCTTGAATTGCGGTCCCTTGGCCGTGAACGTCTGGTCGATGTTGGCTATGTATGCACTCGACCAGTCGACATCACCCTGCAGCAGTGCCGAGGCGATCGCCGAGTTGTCCTTGTACCCGATGACTCGGAGGCCGCCGATCTCCGGCTTGCCCTTCTGCCAGTAGTCGTTGTTCTTGAGGATCGTGTAGCTCTGCGGGCTGAACGACGACTTGTCGAACACGAACGGGCCTGTGCCGACCGGGTTTGGGTCGTTGTACTTGGTCAGGTCGCCCTTCGTCGAATAGATGTGCTGTGGAACGATCTCCGTGTTCGCCGTCTTAGGGAAGGACGGGCGACCGTTGCCGGCGAATGTCATGACGACGGTGAAATCCCCGTCGGCTTTGACGGAATCGAATTCCAGGCCATTGAGGTTCAACGCCGGATTGTCCTTGAGCATCTGATAGGTGTAGACGACGTCGGCGCTCGTGAACGGCTTGCCGTCGGACCACTTGACACCCTCACGCAAGTGGAAGGTCAGGGTCTTGGAATCCGCTGACCAGTCCCACTTGGTGGCGAGCCACGGCTTGTAGTCCTCCGACTTGATTTTGTTGACCTGGACGAGAGGTTCGTAGATCATGAACCTGTTCGCCTGGGTGCCGCTGGTCGGGAGGTAGGGGTTGAAGACATCCTGGAAGTCGCCACCGGTAATGGCGGTGTTGAGGATCAGCCCCTTGGAGTCCGAAGACACCGAGGTCGAGCAGGCCGCCATGGTGGCAGCTAGTGCAATTGAAATCGCCGCGGCGATCGCAACTCGCACTGTTCTCTTGCGCAACATGAGAGAATTCCTTTCAGTACATGTGATCGAGTAATGGATTCGTAGGTAGTGCTGTGTTCGTGGTGCTATTCCTCCTTCGGGAACATGGGCGTTGCGGCTGCACCTGACTCGTGCAGCCAGCAGCGCGCCCAATGACCGTCACCAAGATCGAACTTGGGCGGAGCTTCTGTGTGGCACTTCTCCATTGCGAATGGGCACCGGGGATGGAAGCGGCAACCTGCGGGGGGATCGATGAGGCTCGGGGGCTGGCCGATGTCCTTGATGCGTTCAACGCTCTCGTCGCGGTCCGGGTCGGGTGCAGACGCGATGAGCAGCTGGGTGTACGGATGTCCGGCCTGCTGCGTCACTGCCTCCGCCGGTCCGCCCTCGATGAGCTCGCCCGCATACATGACTGTCGCCGTCGTAGCGAAGTACCGCGCCGACGCGATGTCGTGGGTGATATAGAGCAGCGCGAGATTGCGCTCGGTCGCGAGCTTCTCCAGCAGGTTCAGGATGCCCAGACGAATCGATACATCGAGCATCGACACCGGCTCATCCGCCAGCAGCACGGAGGGATTCGCGGCGAGCGCGCGCGCGATGGAGATACGCTGCCGCTGCCCCCCTGACAGTTCATGTGGATATTTCTCTGAGAACTGGTTCGCCGGCGCGAGGTTCACCTCTTTCAGAACCTCGGCCATACGGTCGTCGATTGCCTTGAGCCCCAGCGAGGGATTGTGGATGCGTAGAACGCGCCGCAAGTGGTACGCGATGGTGTGCACCGGGTTGAAGGAGCCGAACGGATCCTGGAGGATCAGCTGCACCTGTCCGACGTACGTGCGAAATGCCTTGCCATGTTTAACGTGCACCGGTTTGCCGTAGAGCGCGATCTCGCCGCTCGTGGGGACGTAGAGCTGCGCGAGCAGGCGGGCGACAGTCGATTTGCCGGAGCCTGATTCACCGATGATCGCCGTGACCTGGCCCGCGTAGAGCTCGAGGTCGACGTTCTCGACCGCGTGCACGACCTTCTTCGGGCCGCGACCCAAGAACCGACGGCGGACGGGAAAGTGCTTGGTGAGGCCGCGTACCTTGAGTACGGGCTCATTACTCGGCCACGCCTCGACCGTCATGTCCGCACCGACGTTCGTGATGCGACTGTTCTCGGTGGTCATTTGGCGACTCCTTCGGCGAGCGCGGGAACCCGTGTGAGCTCCGGGTCGTACAGGTGGCAGGAGACGCTGCGCAGTTCGTTCGCGCTCGGGACCTCGACAGTAGGCAGGGGCAGCAGTACCGGCTCGATGGTCGCGCAGGCATCGAAGGCGTGCGGGCATCTGGTGCGGAACGGGCATCCGCTGGGCAGCGAGCGCAGGTCGGGCGGCGCGCCGACGATTCCGGTGAGCACTTTTTTAGGCCCCGACAGGGTCGGGAACGATCCCAGCAGTCCCTGGCTGTACGGATGCTTCGGATTGCGGTAGAACTCCTGCGCCGATCCGACCTCCACGATTCGACCCGCGTACATGATCGCGATCTCGTCGGAGAGTTCGATGAGCATCGACAGGTCGTGCGTGATGAAGATCACGGAGAAACCGAGGCGATCCTTGAGCTCCATGATCTTCTCTACGATCTGGCGCTGGATGACCACGTCGAGGGCAGTCGTCGGCTCGTCCATGACGATGATCTCCGGATCGAGTGCGAGGGCGATGGCGATCATCACACGCTGGCGCATGCCGCCGGAGAGTTCGTGCGGATAGGCCGAAACCCTATCGATGGAAATGCCGACGAGACCCATCAGTTCGCGCACCCGGTCAGATCTGCCCTGGGCATCCATGTCGGGCCTGTGCGCGGCGATCGCGTCCTCGATCTGCGCACCGACGCGCAGGATCGGGTTGAGCGCGTTCATCGCGGACTGGAAGACGATCGACAACTCTTCCCACCGGAAGTCGGTGAGTTCCCGGTCCGTGAGCTTCAGGATGTCCACCGTCGATCCGTCGCGGTTCGTGTAGATCAGCTCGCCACCGGTGATCTCGGCGGGCGGCCGGTGCAGCCGGGTGATCGCGTAGGCAAGCGTCGACTTGCCGGAGCCCGACTCCCCCGCGATGCCCAGCACCTGGCCGCGGCGCAGGGTGAGTGAGACGTCGTCGACGGCGTGCACCGGAGCAGAGGCGCTCGTGTAGTCGACCGTGAGGTTCTTCACCTCGAGGATGACGTCCCCTCTGGTGAACGAACCGAGGCCGCCGGTGCGCCGCGCCTGACGGCGAGGGCCCCTAATGGGCTGTTTCGGTGCCTGCAGCCGAGTGAGCGCCTTCTTGGCGCCCTTCTTCGTCGCGATGCCGGCAAGACGGAGCCGCGGGTTGATGAACTCGTCTATGCCGAAGTTGATGAGAGAAAGCGCCGTGCCGAGCAGGGCGATACAGAGTCCCGGTGGCACGAACCACCACCAGGCTCCGAAGCTGAGGGCCGAGCTGTTCTGTGCCCAGTAGAGGATGCCGCCCCACGACCACTCCGTTACATCTGTCAATCCCAGGAAGGCCAGCGACGCCTGAGTGAGGATGGCACCGATGACCGTGGACAGGAACGTCGCGGCGACGATCGCCGTCTGGTTCGGCAGGATCTCGCGGAAGATGATCCGGAAGGTGCTCTCACCCGTCGCTCGCGCGGCTTCGACGAAGTCACGTTTTCGCAGCGAGAGCGTTTGCGCGCGGAGCACCCGTGCACCCCAAGCCCACGCGGTTATCGAGATCACTATCGTGATCGACAGCGAACCGGTCGACGGCAGCGCCCCGGCGAGGATGACGACGAGGGGCAGCGTGGGAATCACGAGGAAGATGTTCGAAACGAGCGAGAGCAGTTCGTCGGGAATCCCGCCGAGGTAGCCGGCAGCAAGGCCGATGATGAGCGACAGGAGCGTCGCGAGCACAGCGGCGACGAAGCCGACGAGCATCGAGATGCGCGCGCCGACTACCATCTGGGCGAAGATGTCCTGCCCGGTATGCGTCGTGCCGAGCAGGTGCTTCGCCGACGGCGGCAGCAGGACGTTGAAGCTCACGGCCGATGGGTCGGTCGTGACGAGCAGCGGGCCGAAGATGGCGACCAGGGCGAAGAAGACGACGATCACTATGCCGACGATCGTCTTGGGCGAACGGAAGCCGCTGATCCAGGCGAACTTGGCACCCTTGCCGCGCGCGGCGGTTTCCGACGGGTCTACGTCAACTTCGGCGAGCGTCGTGGTCGACATCTAGGCCTCCTGCCTGGTGCGAGGATCGAGAATCACGTAGAGAAAATCCGCCACGAGATTGGCCGCGAGAACGGCGATGGTGATGATGAAGAAGATGCCCTGCATCAGCGGGTAGTCCTGCCCCTGCACCGCCTGGAACAGCGCGTACCCGATGCCGGGATAGTTGAAGACCACCTCGGTGATGATCGAACCGCCGACGATGAATCCCAGTGACAGCGCGAAGCCGGCGAGGGACGGCAGGAGGGCATTGCGACCTGCATAGGTAGTGAGTACTCGGCGTTTGGAGAGTCCCTTCGCTTGCGCGAGGAGCACGTAGTCCTCGGACAGCGTGGTGATCATCATGTTGCGCATGCCGAGCAGCCAATAGCCAATCGAAGAAACGATGATCGCGAGAGAGGGGAGGATTGCGTGCTGCACGACACTGCCGACGAACTCGGGACTCCAGCCCGGCTGGATACCGGGGGTGTATCCACCGGAGAGCGGAAACCAGTGGAGTTGCAGCGCGAAGATGTAGACCACGATGAGGCCGAACCAGAAGTAGGGAATCGAGGTGAGGAAAGTTGTGACCGGGATGAAGCTGTCGACCCAGGTTCCGCGCTTCCAGCCGACCAGAGCTCCGAGGGCGGTGCCGATGACGAAACTCAGGACGGTGCAGACGCCGATGAGGCCGAGGGTCCAAGGGAGTCCCTGCCCGATGATGGTCGTGACCGGCGTCGGATAGCTCGTGAAAGAGACACCGAAGTCGCCGTGGAACAGCCGGTTCCAGTAGTCGACGTACTGCACCCAGATGTTGTCGCTCGTCTGGCCGAACAGTTTGCGGAGCGCGAAGACCGCGTTCGGGCCCAGCTGGCCGTGAAACCGCGCGAGCATCCGCGAGACCGGGTCGCCCGGTATCAGGCGCGGAAGCAGGAAGTTCAACGTGATGGCGGCCCAGGCGGTGATGAGGTAGAAGAGCCCCCGTCGCAGAAAAGCCTTCATATTCTTTCCTCAGTCGTCATCATCCGCATTTCAATAGGTTCCAAAGCTCTCGCCCTGTGGCATCCAGTACCCGAATTCGAGGCCGCGGAGCAGGGCATTGTCCGTCACCTCGAGGGGTAGCCGCACCGAGCCACGGCGAGCGCTGCTCTCGTAGGTGGAGAAGATCAGCTCTGCTGCAGCCAGCCCGTGTGAGCTGTCGAGGCGCGGCGTGGCGCCGGTCTCGAGTGCCATCACCAGATCGTCGATCGCATCCGCCGTACCCTGGATGATCGTTGCATCAACGCCGCCCATCTCCACCCGAAACTTCTCGTGCACTCTCGTGCCGATGCTCTGGCTGCTGCCGTCGAAGCCCCGGACAAGCGCGTTTCCGCCGGCGATCTCCACGCGCCCCCTCGTGCCATGGAGGACGATGCCGTTGTTGCCGAGGATGGCAAGCTGGTGCGGCCCGCGGCCAGTGAAAACGGTCGCGTTGACGCCGTTCGACCAGTGCAACTGTGTGACAGAACCGGTCTCCGCGAGAGCGCCGTAGATGTGGCGCCGCTCGTCCACGTCGATCTGGCCGAACACGGTTTCTGGTTTTACGTCGTTCATAAAGAACAGCAGCAGGTCGAGGATGTGCGAACCCCAGTCGAACAGGTTGGCGCAATATCCCTCGAGCGAGACCACATCGCCGATCGCACCCGAGTCGACGGCCGCTTTCGTGTCGCGATACAGGGTCTCGAAACGTCGCTGGTGGTTGATCGTCAGCAACACGCCGTGGTCGCGGGCGTAGTCGTGCATCTCTTTCGCCTCGCCATAGCTGAGCGCCATCGGTTTCTCGCAATGGATTGCCCGGACACCGGAGTCGACAGCGTGAATCACGATTTCCCTGTGCAGCATCGGTGGAGTGCACACACTCAGGATGTCGACGCTCTCGTTGTCGAGGAGTTGGCGGTAGCCGGAGTACGCCGACGCCCCGAACTCGGTCGCTACCGTGTCCGCATGCTCGCGGTCGACATCCGCAACCGCGACGATCGCGACGTCATGCCGTTGCTTGTAGCCGTTGAGGTGAACACGCCCTTGCGCGCCCACCGCGATTACCGCTGCGGTATAGGCCGACATCGCTTCCTTCCGATAGTCCAGGCGGGAAACCCTAGACCTTAGTAACTCCACTGTGTACCAATGCTTGCCAAGACAGTACGCTTTGTGTCTGAAGAAGACAAGTTGACTGACCAAAGTAAACTTACAGAGACCGAACAAAACCGCAAGGGACACCGTGAAAATCAGCCAGGTAGTCGCACCACGCCGATCGGAAATCGTCGAGATCGCAGAGCCGGTCGCCGGGAAGGGCCAGGTGCTCATCGATGTTCTCGCCTGCGGAGTGTGTGCCTCAGACCGCACGCCGTGGCGCGAACTCGGAACCGCGGAGAAGCCCGTAAGGCTCGGTCATGAGATGGTCGGGCGCATCGTCGCTCTCGGCTCGCCGGACTCTGGCTGGCGTCTCGGCGACGTCGTCACAGGACTCGGCAGCCCCGGCTTCGCTGAACGCGCCGTGCTCGAAGAGAACACCATCCTGCGCGTGCCAGAGGGCATCGACCCCGCCCTCGCTCTCGGTGAGCCGCTGGCCTGCCTCGAAGAGGCTCTGGGACGGTGCAACCTGCAAGCCGATGATCGGGTTGCCATCGTCGGCCTCGGCTTCATGGGCCTCGGCCTGGTGCAACTCGTACGTCGTCTCGCTCCCGCAATCCTGGTCGGAGTCGACCCGAGTCCTCATGCCCGTGCCCACGGACTGCGCAACGGCGCAGACGAGGTCTACCACCCCGACGAGCTGCCGGCCGCGTACAACACCGACATCGGACGCCCCGGCGACCTGCGTATGGATCTCGTCCTGGAGGTGACAGGGGTGACTCCAGGGCTCGAGGTCGCGGGTAGCCTCGTGCGCCCCTACGGCACTATGTGCATCGTCGGATACCACCACGCCGGCACCGCGAAGATCGATATGAATCTCTGGTACAAGGCGGTGACGATCGTCAACGGCTTCTCCCCGGATCGCCGTCGCACGATGCTCGCGATGGGCCGTGGGCTCGACCTCGTGGCCTCGCGGGCCTTTGACTACGGCACCCTCGTCACCCATCGGTTCGGACTCCACGAGGTCGACGCGGCATATGAGCTCATGGAGCACCCCAGCGCCGACTTCGTCAAGTCGGTCATCGTGCCATAAGGAAGCCTTCACCTCTCCAGGCGGACGGGTTCCCAGGAGCCGGACTTCATCGAGCGATAGCAGGCATCGAGGATGCAGTTGACATGCCATCCGTCCTCGAAAGTCTCGAGGGGCGGCTCGTTCGCCGCGAATCGGTCGACGAAGTGGCGCATCTCCTGGGAGAAGCCGTATGCGCGCGCCTCTTCGGGCACCGGATACACCCAGCCGGTGTCGGCGTCGGCCTTCTCGACGAGGTAGCCGACGGAATTCTCGATGAACCCCCAGAGCGGTGTCGAGGAGGTATCGGTCACGATACGACCGGCGGTGCCGACGATCTCGTGGCGCAATTGCATACCGCCTTTCTCGATCCAGGACGACTCGATAGTCGCGAGTTGGCCGCCGGCGAACTTGAGCAACGCGATGGCCGAGTCCTCGCCGGTCGTCTTGTCGGTGTGCACAAGCGTGGAACCCCAGGCGAACACCTCGGTGATCTCGTTGTCCTTGCCGAAGAAGTGCCTCGCGGACTCCACGGTGTGGCAGCCCATGTCGAGCAGCGCCCCGCCGCCGGCGGTTTCCGCATCCCAGAAGTGCGCCGCGTGCGGACCAGAATGCGCTTCTCTCGCCCGCATCCACTTGATGTCGCCGATGCCGCCCGCAGCGACCATCTCGTATGCCTTTTGGATGTTGGGCGAGAAGACCGAACTCTCCGCGTAGCCGTGCCAGACACCGGCGTCAGTGACGAGCTCGAGGATCTTTGCCGCTTCTGCCCCGGTACGCCCCAGCGGTTTAGTACAGACGATTCCCTTGCCCGCTGCGGCGGCGATGCGCACCGCTTCGACATGCATCTCGTTGGGAAGGGCGATCACGACGAGGTCGACTTCCGGATCAGCGCACAGCTTCTCGATCGAGTCGTATTGACGGGATTCTGGTGCCCACTTTTCCGCGAGCCGCCGAGCACGCGCGGGGTCTCGCGAATAATTGGCGACGATCTCCGCTCCACGCACATCCTGTAGCGCGTCCGCGTAGGTGTCGCTGATGAATCCGGACCCGATAAGTCCTACACGAATCACTGTGTCCTCCAAAGCTTCTGCCACTGACAACGGTTACGGTCACTGGTCCATGGTGGTCTACGTGGAGCATGACCATAGAGATCATATGACGGACCTCTTACTACCTCATAGATCCATCCGAGCAACGATTGCGCATGGACCGTTTTTGCCGGCGCGATTTCGAATGCCGGCGCGAGTTCGGTCAATCGACCATCCTGTCCGGCCGAGGCGAGTTGCAGCAGTCCCCAAAACGCAGGAGAACCCGTCACATTCGTCGAACGACGCGCGATTTGGCCGCCGGAAACGCATTCTTCCTGCGTTTTCGTTCGGTCGAATGTCGCGGCTCGCGGGCCGACTAGTGGCCGCGCCTCGTGCGCGACAGCGCGTTCGACCGTGAGAAGAACGTGCGCAGGCGATAGCGATCACCGCTGTACTGGATGGTCGACGTGAAGAGCGGCTTGTCGGTGTTGTCGACGACGAGCTGCTTCATCACGAGCACCGGCTTGCCGACCTCGAGCACGAGGTGCTTCGCCACATACTCGTCCGCCTCACGTGCTTCGATGGTGGAATCCGCCCGCAACAGCTCGAGGCCGGCCTCCGCGAGCTTCTCGTAGAGCGAATCCGTTGCGAAGTTGACCTCGGTGAACCCCGGCACGAGTTCGGCGGGAATCCGCGTGAGGTCGATGGCGATGGGTACGTTGTTGAGCAGGCGAACGCGCTCGAGGTGGAAGAGCGGGGTACCCGGGGCGATCGAGAGCTCTTCGGCTTCGTCGAGGCTTGCAGGCGCGACCTCAGAACGCAGGACTTCGGATGACGCCGTCAGCCCCATGCGCTCCGCGGTTTCGCTGAACGACTCGAGGCTGTTCGGCCATTCCTTGTTCGCGGCTCCCGTGGCGACATACCATCCGCGTCCGTGAGACGCGCTGAGCACGCCATCCTCGACGAGTTTGGTGAGCGCCTTGCGCAGGGTCACCCGGCTGATGTTGAGCTGCTGGCAGAGTTCCCGTTCCGGGGGGAGGCGCATGCCCGGCTTGAGCACGCCGCTCGCTATCTCGCTATTGATGAGATTGACTGCCTGGATCCACAGCGGCTCCGGGTAATCCGATCGGATCGACATTGTTGACTCACGAAGATCAGTCATCGACGGGGCCTCTCGACTTGGATTGCCTGTACCCCTGTATACCACCTGTTCTAGTCCGCACAACTCAGGAACCCTGTTCGGTCTGCCCACGCGACCCAGCGGTTTTGCTGCGCACTGTTACGACAATGGTGGCGAGCCGCGTCGGTGCTGGCTACCCTCGGTGGATGTCAGCCATTCCTTTCCTGCCGGTCACGGGCGCTGGCGTGCGAGTACCGCTCGTGTCGGGCGGCGAGGTCGTGTACGCCAACCTCGACTATGCCGCGAGCGCCCCGGCGCTCCTCGCCGTTCGGGCGCACATCGACGAGGTGCTGCCCTACTACGCCAGCGTGCACCGGGGTGCCGGGTACCTCTCCCAGGTGAGCACCTCCCTCTACGAGTCAGCCAGGAACACCGTGCGCCATCGCCTCGGCGCACGCGACGACGACCTCGTGATCTTCACCCGCAACAGCACGGACGCGCTGAACCTCCTCGCCCGGTCGATCCGCGGCGCGGTGCTCGTTCTCGACATCGAGCACCACGCCAACCTGTTGCCGTGGCAGGGTGGGGAACACCGCGTGCTGCTCGCGAGTTCCAGCCTCGCCGCGACCGTGGCATCCGTATCCGCCGCACTCGAACAGCGATCGTTCGCGCTGCTCGCGGTCACGGGGGCGTCCAATGTCACCGGCGAGGTGCTGCCGCTCGCCGAACTCGCGGTGCTCGCCCATCGCAACGGCGCCCGTCTCGCGGTCGATGGCGCGCAACTGGTTCCGCACCGCCCGGTGGATATGGCGGCGACAGGGGTCGACTACCTCGCGTTCTCCGGGCACAAGGTCTACGCACCCTTCGGTTCCGGTGCCCTCGTCGGCCGTCGGGACTGGCTGGATGCCGCCGAGCCCTACCTTCTCGGCGGCGGAGCCGTGCGCAACGTCACCATCGAGCACGCCGAGTTCACCGACGGCGAGGCCAGGCACGAGGCCGGCAGCCCGAACGTCATCGGTGCGGCGGCGATCGCGTGCGCGCTCGACGTGCTCGGCAGCACGGATGAAGCTGCGCGGCTCGATCACGAACGTCACCTGGTCGACCGGCTGCGCAGCGGGCTCGAGGCAGTGACCGGGGTTCGCACGCTGCGCATCTGGCCGGACTCGGGTGAGACGGTCGGCGTGGTGAGTTTCACGGTCGCCGGCCACGATCCGGGGCTCGTCGCGGCCTACCTGTCCGCCGAGCACGGTGTCGGCGTTCGAGATGGCCGCTTTTGCGCACACCCGCTTCTCGCGTCCCTCGGCGCACCCGAGGGCGCTCTCCGCGCCAGCATCGGCGTCGGCTCGACCGAGGGTGACGTCGATCGGCTTGTCACGGGTCTCCGCACGTTGCTGGAGAGCGGACCACAGTCGACCTACGACATCGAAGAGGGGCGCTGGGTGCCGCACGACGATCCACGCGCTTTCCCCACCTGGGCGCCGAAGCTGCCAGGCACTGCGGGAGCCGCGCCCTGCGCGATTCCGGTCCCCGAGCTGAAGGCCCTCAACTTGGAGGCCCCTTGATTAACTGATCGCCGCCGCTCCTGGACGGAGCGGCGGCGATCGTGGTTATGTCCCTAATTTCCCGATTAGAAGACAAACCTGGTGCGTCGCGTCCTGCGCCCCCGCGCTGAACAGACGACCATCAGGAGACCCAGATGAAGACGAAGTCCCCCTGTATCTGGGTAAACCCTAACAGCGCGGCATAAGAATGTCTCTGCGTGGTATTACCCCAATACGGGGGCTAAGACGAGAGGCACGTGCGACGCCAATCGAGCGAAACGTTGCGTCATGAAGGGTCACACTTCGGAACACAGTTTGTCGCTCCGTGACGCTGGCCGGATGCTGAAGAGACGCAGATAGTGCTGCGTCCTGACACCACAGCAGTTCGAAAGAGGCGCCATGTCCGACACCGCAAGCCCGAGTGGAGCCGCGCCGCAGCTACCGCAGCGCAAGAAGAGCAAGACCGGCTGGATCGTCGGCGGCATCGTCGCAGTGGTGGCGATCATCGTCGCGGCGACTCTCATCATCGTCAACGTCTCGGCGCCCAAAACCGCCCAGGCGGACACCGCGAAGACGGTCACGATCAAGATCGGCGCCTCCGATGCGAGCCAGCCGTACTGGGACATCCTGAAGAAGAAGGCTGCTAAGAAGAACATCATCGTCGAGACGGTCAACTTCACCGACTACCAGCAGCCCAATCCCTCCCTGCAGCAGAAGCAGACCGACCTCAACTCCTTCCAGCACCTGCGCTTCCTCGCCCAGTACAACGTCGACACCGGCAATGATCTCGAGCCGATCGCCTCCACGCTCATCGTGCCGCTCGGACTCTATTCGCAGAAGTGGAAGTCCGTCAGCGACATCCCCAAGGGCGGAACGATCGCCATTCCGAACGACCCGTCCAACCAGGCTCGCGCGCTGTTCGTTCTCCAGGCCGCCAAGCTCATCGTCCTCAAGGGCAACAAGTTCGCGCCGACCCCCGCAGACATCGACGCATCCAAGTCACGCGTGACCGTGGCGACCGTCGACGCCGCACAGACCGCGCTGTCGCTGCCTTCGGTCGACGGCTCGGTGATCAACAACAACTTCGTACGCGACGCGAAGATCGACCCGAAGTCGGCGATCTTCGCCGACGACCCGAAGTCGCCCGGCGCGCAGCCCTACATCAACCTGATCGTGGCTCGCGCTGCGGACATCAACAACCCCGCCTACCTCGAGTTCGCCAAGCTCTATCACGATCCCGAAGTGCTCAAATCGGTGGTCGCATCCTCGAACGGCACGGCGGTCATCGTCGAGGGGTACTCCGGCACGCAGCTGCGAGCGCTCCTGAAAAAGATCGAATTGCAGGTCAAGGCAGCCGGATAGGCCACCTACCATCAATCGATGCGCTGTCGGACCACCTGGTCCGGCAGCGCATCGCGCACTACGCCACGTGTCAGAAGGAAAATACCAGTGCCAACGATTGTGCAATTCGAAGCCGTCTCGAAGACCTTCGAAACCAAGCAACAGACGGTGACGGCGATCGACGGCATCGACCTGTCGGTCGAAGAGGGCGAGATCTTCGGGGTCATCGGCTATTCCGGCGCGGGCAAGAGCACACTCGTCAGGCTGGTCAACGGCCTCGAGCGCATCAGCGCGGGTCGCCTGCTCGTCGACGGCCAGGATGTCGGCAGGATGCGCGAATCGGAACTGCGCAAGGTGCGCCTCGGCATCGGCATGATCTTCCAACAGTTCAACCTTTTCCAGTCGCGGACGGTCGCGGGCAACGTCGCCTATCCGCTCAGGGTCGCAGGCTGGAAGAAGCCCGACCGCGACCGGCGGGTAGCCGAACTCCTCGATTTCGTCGGCCTGCTGAACCGGGCACACGACTACCCCGATCAACTCTCCGGCGGACAGAAGCAACGGGTCGGCATCGCCCGAGCACTCGCCACCTCACCCAAACTGCTGCTCGCAGACGAGTCGACGAGCGCCCTCGACCCGGAGACCACCCAGGAAGTGCTGCGGCTGCTGCAGAAAGTCAACCGCGAACTCGGCGTGACGATCATCGTCATCACCCACGAAATGGATGTGGTGCGCTCGATCGCAGACCGGGTCGCGGTGCTCGAACACGGCAAGATCGTCGAGCAGGGTGCCGTATTCGACGTGTTCTCGAACCCGCAGACGGACACCGCGCGCCGTTTCATCAGCACCGTCATCCGCAACCAGCCGAGCGACAACGATCTCGACCGGCTGCAGAAGGCTCACACCGGCCGGATCGTCAACGTCGAGATCCACGAGTCGCTGCGCATCGGATCCATCCTGTCTCACGCGTTCTCCGACCACGGCGTGCAATTCGAGGTCGTGTACGGCGGCATCGGCGCTATCCAGGAACGGTCCTTCGGCAGTCTCACGCTCGAGCTCGACGGCCCGGAGACTTCGGTCGACGCACTCATCGCCCAATTGGGATCGGTGACCACGGTGGAGGAGGTGCGCGCATGAGCGGCATCGTCCATACCGTGACGACCGACTGGGGACAGATGTTCCCCCTGCTCGTCGAGAACCTGGGGCTCACCCTCTACATGGTCGTCGTCACCCTGATCATCGGCGGCCTGCTCGGGCTGGTGCTCGGTATCCTGCTCTACACGACGCGCAGGGGCAACATCCTGCAGAACGTCGTGGTCTTCAATGTGCTCAATGTGGTCGTGAACATCGTGCGGCCCATTCCGTTCATCATCCTCATCGCCACGCTCGGCCCGCTGACCCTCGCCGTGGTCGGGACGACGATCGGCTCCAACGCCGCCATCTTCGCGATGATCGTCGGTGCCACCTTCGGCATCGCACGCATCGTCGAGCAGAATCTGGTGACCATCGACCCCGGCACGATCGAGGCCGCGCGGGCCGCCGGCGCCGGACCGTGGCGCATCATCTTCACGCTGCTCGTTCCGGAGGCGCTCGGCCCGCTCATCCTCGGCTACACATTCGTGTTCATCGCCATCGTGGACATGTCAGCCATCGCGGGGGTCATCGGTGGTCGTGGACTCGGCGACTTCGCGATCCAGTACGGCTACGCGCGCTTCAACTGGGAGATCACCTTCGCGGTCGTCGTGGTGATCGTCGTGCTCGTGCAGCTCGTGCAGTTCCTCGGCAACTGGCTGGCGCGCAAGGCGCTGCGCCGCTAGGTCCCGCCTACTCGACGGATGCGGCGGCGCTCATCCCGCCTGCGCCTCCGGCGCGGCATCCACTCCGTCGTCGAGGTGCGCCCCACCCCGGTAACGGGCACCCGGGTGCTCGGCGGGCAGCCGGGTGTTGCCCGCGCCGAACAGCCGTTCGCGCAACGTGGACTCCTCGTACTTCGTGCGGTAAAGACCACGGCGCTGCAGCTCGGGGATCACGTAGGCGATGAAGTCCTCGGCTGTACCCGGCGTGAGGAACTGGCGCAGGTTGAAGCCGTCGAGGTCGGTGTCGCGCACCCAGCCTTCGATCGCGTCCGCGACATCGGTCGGGGACCCGGCGACGAAGAAGGCGCTCCGATCGAACCGGGTCAACGTCTCGAGCGCGTCACCAACGGTCACGCCCGGCGCGTAGCGGCGGTTCTCCGGCGAATTGTCCCGACCCTGCCTGTTCTCGGCGGCCAGAATGTCGGAGATCAACGCGTCTTTGGGATATGCGGCGAGATCGATGCCGCCACCACCGGCGTGGGCCAGGTAGCCCTCGGCACTTGAGAGCTTCTTGTACTCCTCGGCCTTCACCAGGGCGCTCTCGCGGTCCTTGTCGACGATGATCACCGCGCTCGCCAACGTCTTGACGCTGTCACGACCACGGCCGTTCTCTTCTGCCAGGCGCCGGATGTCCGCGACATTCGTGCGATAGGACTCGATGGTCGTGCCGCCAACGAAAACGCCCTCGGCGTGCCGTGCGGCGAAGGCCTTGCCGCGCGCGCTGCTGCCTGCCTGGAAGAGCACGGGCGTGCGCTGAAGCGACGGCTCGCTCAGATGCGGGCCCGCCACCTTGTAGTTGGGACCGACGTGGTTGATGTAGCGCACCTTCGATGGATCCGTGTAGATCCGGTGCTCACGGTCGCGGACGACCGCGTCATCGTCCCAGGAGCCCTCCCACAGCTTGTAGAGCACCTCGAGGTACTCCTCGGCGATGCCGTAGCGGTCGTCATGGGCCACCTCGTCGGCGAGGCCGAAGTTCCGCGCGGCATTGGGCAGGTAGGAGGTGACGATGTTCCAGCCGAATCGCCCCTTGGTGAGGTGATCGAGGGTGCTCGCGCGTCGCGCGAAGGCGAAGGGCGGCTCGTACGTGGTGGAGAACGTGGCGGCGAATCCGAGGTTCTTGGTCACCGCAGCCATCGCGGGGATCACGAGCAGCGGGTCATTGCTCGGAATCTGCACGCCCTCCCGCAACGCCGTCTCCGGACCGCCGCGGTATCCGTCGTAGGTTCCGATGACATCCGCGAGAAACACCGCGTCGAAGAGACCTTCTTCGAGGAGCTTCGCCTCCTCGACCCAGAAGTCGAGGTCGTTGAACCGGTGCCGCGTATTGGAAGGATGCACCCACAATCCGTGTGAGATGTGTCCGACCGTGTTCATCTCAAAGAGGTTGAACGATATCTGTTTCGTCATGTGCGCTCCGTATCGGCGGCTGGCGCAACTCCGTCGCAACCGCTGTATTCGATCCTTCCCCCAGCGCGGCGGTCAGGCGAATCTGCTCGTCACAATGCGCAACGAGCGGCCGGCGCATCCGCTACTCGCCGTCGAGCCCGCCCATTCGCAGCAGGGCGGCATGGATCAGCGCGCTCTCGGGATCGGGGGTGATGTGATTGTTCAGGTAGGTGCCTTCCAACCAGACGAGAACCTCGTCGGCGGGCAGGCCGACGGCATCCCAGTCCACACCGGGCTCGGCTGCGGTCGCCGGCTCCCCGGTAGCGGGGTCGAGCCACGCGGTCGCTATCGCGTGGTCCGGATTCTCCTGCACCGGGTTCCAGAGAAGCGCGACAGGATGATTGTCTCCCTCGAGATGCTCCTGGCCGACCTGTCCGGACCCGAGCCAGGGGAGGGTGAGGATCTCCCCCTCGATCTCGACTTCGAGCAGGTCGAGAACCGCGGGATCCGTTTCGCAGACATAAAGCGGGTAGCCGGCTTCCTGCCATGCGGCTGCTTCCTCGATGTCCTCCATGAGGTTCGGCATCCGCGCAAAGAACTCTGATGCCAGCATCGATGCCCACTCGACGAGCACCTCGGTTTCCGCCGCGCGCCACGGGCTGGTTTCGCTGCTTTCGCCGGCACCGTCGTGGAAGTGGTACTCGATCCCGGAGGCGGAGCAGTCGACGTGCAGCTGACCATGCTCGAACTCGACGTAGAGGGCAACCGCCCGCTCGTCTTCCAGCCATTCGGCAAAGAGCTCGGGGTTCGCCAGGTCGGTCGGAAGCGCGATTTTCGCTGCACGCTTATCGCCCAGGTTGAACACGGCGCGAAAGATCGTGTTCGGCAGGCGGAGAGTTTCGTCGGCCACGTCGTCAAACTCCCATCGATTGGTCCTCTACCGAGGATAGATGGCTACGGGTCGGTCATCGCGTGGTCAGGCGGCCGCGTCAGCGCGTTGAGCTGGTTCGGCGGCAGAACCCGGGCGAACGAGCATCCGCTCGAATTGCGCTCTGCTCAGTTCGCGCCCGAAGATCTCTGTTCCGGTCTGCAAGTGGATGCCGTCAGCGAGCGACCCCGCATCGACGGGATCGAACCCGACGGAATCGATGAACGCGGAGACGAATCGCTTCGCGTCGGAGTCGTCGCTCGCCACGGCGATCGCCCTGCGCGTTGGATCGCTCGAGGGCCGCGCATGTTCGTCCATGTCGTGGTAGCCGAGGTGGTTGAGGGATTTGACCCAGCGCGCGGCAGGATTTCGCGCGGCGACGACCTCGGATGTCCCCTGGGAGATGCCGTCGAGTTCGGCGACGACGCCGTCGATGGCCGGCCAGTAGTTCAGGGCATCGATGATGATACGACCGCTGAACGACGAGTACGGCAGATCGAGGGACCGGTTGAACGGAACAGCGAGGATGGTGAGGTCGGAGCGGGCAGCGAGGGTTTCGGCCGAGTGGGTCTGCATCGCCCCAGGGGCGAGCACATCGAGCAGTAGTTGAAGCGATTGCTGTCTGTGCGAACCGGCGATCTCCACTCGATGACCGGCCGCGACCGCGAGCCGCGCGATGGCCGTACCCACCTTGCCAGGCCCGAAGATCCCGATCCTCGAGGTCTCGCTCATGCCGGTACCACCGCGGGCTCAGCTCCCAGTTCCGCCTCGACGAGTGGCTTGACCTCGGTGCCGAGCAATTCGATCGATCTCAGGAAATCGCGTTGCGGAAGCGTGCCGAAGTCCATCTGCAGAAAATGACGCATATGCCCCAGGTGCGAGTGGAGTTCGATGATCCGATCCGCGATCTCCTCCGGACTTCCCACAAACAGCGCTCCCCCGGGGGAGGCGTCCCTGTCGAAGCTGCTCCGGGACGGCGGCGCGAATCCGCGGACCTGTCCCACCGAAGCCATGGTGTCGAACCATTCCTGCCACCATGCGTCTCGTGTCGCGGGACCGTCGTCACCGACGAAACCGGGGGTTCCAACCGACACGCGCGTTTGCTCGTTCGAGAAGCCCGAGGCGTTGGCGCTGCGACGGTAGAGGTCGGTGAGAGCCGCGAATCTCGCGGGAACGCCGCCGATGATGCCGTAAGCGACCGGTAGCCCGAGCCGGCCGGCGCGCATCGACGATTGCGGGCTTCCGCCGGTGCCGAGCCAGATGGCGAGATGTCCTGAGTCGGGCCGCGGCACGATGACCGCTTCATCGAGTCCGGCTCGGACCGTGCCCATCCACGTCACCGGGTCTTCCCTGTCGATCGTCAGAAGGAGATCGAGTTTCTCCTCGTACAGG
>JAODMW010000138.1 GCA_025464815.1 Microbacteriaceae bacterium
AGAGACGGCGATGAGAACCAGATCGAGGCTCAGGCGACCACCGAGGGCGGCGATTCCTATGACGCACATCGTGCCGGCGAACGCGGCGAGATCGATCGCGGCGACGCGCCAGAAGCCGATGTTGGCCATCAACAGCCGACGCATCAATTCTTCCAGGGCGAAGAGCACGATGGCGAGTCCGAACAGCACAGCCTGGGACACCGTGACAAGGCCGGAGGCCCAGGTGACGGCGGCGGAGATCGCGGCGGCAACCGTCGACAGGCCGAGGGCATACTGCTCCAGAGCGGATCGGATCGGTCGTCCGCGACGATCGAGCACTACGAGAGAGTCGCCGACGAAGCCGGTCATGAGGCCGGCGACGAGCACCATGACCCCGTAAAGGATCGAGAACGTGCCGAGACCGTCGAGGCCGAGGGTCCGCACGACGATGATCTGCAGCGTGAAGCTGGCGAGTGCCTGAGCACCCTGCGCTCCGATCGCTCCGATCGCGCTTCGCTTCATAGCGTTGCTCCCTGCTGCACGAGCGACATCCCCTGGCGGCTATTGATTGATCGATCGGCCGGGTGGAGGCACGGTCGACCGAGATCGGGCCGGACGGTGTGTCCGGCCCGATCTCGTGATTCCTCAGATTACTGGGGGATCCGAGCCGAGAAGTTGTCGTACCTGACCGTCACGGGTGCGTTGGTCGCCGATATTGAGACGTAGCTCTCGAGCCCGACCGGTCCTGCCACCTGCAGCGCAGCAGTCACGTCGGTCGCGCTCAGCTGCCAGGTCGCGGGTTCGGTACCACCGACCGGCCAGACCTTCGCCTGGATGGTCGTCGGGGATGCACCGGTGAATCGAACTTTCAGAATGAGCTTGTCTCCGGGGCTATAGCTCAGTCCGGCGATGGTCGTGTCGGCCAGGATGGTCGACGAACCATGCACGACCTGAAGAGCGAGGCCACCCGAGGGGAGAAGTCGCACGCGGCCCTGGTAGAAGTCCGTCCCGACCTGGTGCGCGACGAGCCCGGCGACGATCTGGCCCACGAGCGTCGGCTTGTCGGAGGAGACCTCGACCTGGAGCTCGACATCCCGCACGTTGACTCCGGTGAGGAGTGCGCGTCGGGTTGCACCCGCGGTGTGAACGAACGCACCCGAACCGCTGTTGAACACGAAGTTGGCGTTGGCTGTGGCATTCCACGCCCCTCCAACCGTCGCGCTGCCCCATCCGGCAGTCGTCGTGCGTTCGAAGTCGTCCGTCGCGAGCGCTGCGTTCGGGTCGGGCGGCGGCGGCGCAGCAGTCACCGTGATCGTGGCGGTTTTTGTGCCTGTCCATCCCATGTTGTCCACGACTGTGAGTTTCACGGTATAGGTGCCGGCCACCGCGTAGGTGTGGGACAAGGTAACGCCATTCGCGTTCGTGCCGTCTCCGAACTCCCAGCTATATCCGTCGATGGTTCCGTCGGGATCATTGGATGTGCTCGCATTGAAGCTCGCGGTCAGGTTGCTCGTTGACGAGGTAAACGCCGCGATCGGTGCCACGTTGATCACCTCGGCGACACCATTTATAGCCGTGAAGTTGTCGAACTTCGCGGTCAGCGGAGCATTGGTGATCGATGCGGAAGCGTAGCTCACTACACCCACGGAACCAGCGACCTGCAGACCCGCGGCGCTTGATGTCGCGGTGACATTCCACGCGGAGGGCTCGGCAGTTCCGGTTGGCCACACCTTCGACTTGATCGTGGTCGGTGACGTACCGGCTATCTGAGTCATCATTGTCAGGCTTGTTCCCGGTACATAGCTACCGGCCACGGTGCCATTGGCGATGACCGTCGAGCCGCCCTGCAGAACCTGAATGGCGAGGGTGCCACCGACAAGGAATCGCACGCGAGTCTGGTAGTAGTCGGTGCCGACCTGGCGAACCACGATTCCTGCATAGGCGCCGCCGCCGGTAACCGTCTTGTCGATCGACAGATCAGTGGTGATGACGGCATCGGTCGCGGAAACGGAGTTCAGTGTCGCCTTTCGAGTCGCTCCGGCGGTTTGGGACAGTGATCCCACTCCTGAGCCGACGCTTGCACTAGACGCACTGGACAGGGTCCAGGTTCCGCCGGTCACGGCGTTGCCCCAGCCGGATGCCGCGGTGCGCTCGAAGTGATCTTCGGCGAGGTTTGACGGTCCGTTGTTCACGACAACCGTCACAACCTTGCTAGTCGCGTTCGTCAGGCCCCCGTTATCCGTCACCGTAAGGATGACGGTGTAGTTGCCGGCCGCTGCATAGCTATGCGAGGTGGTGACCCCGGTGCCGGTCGAGCCGTCACCGAAGTCCCAGGCATAGCCCGTGATCGTTCCGTCGTCGGTCGACAGGCTACCGTCTAGGGTCGCGGTGAGGCTGCTGACAGAGGTGCCAAATGATGCCGTCGGTGCCACGTTCGGCTTGACGACGCTCACCGCGTGGGTGGCAGAGGCACTGGCACCCTGATTGTCCGTCACGACCAGGGTCACGGTATACGACCCCGTCGCTGCGTAGTTATGCGTTGGAGCGACTCCCGTTCCGTGGGCCGTGCCGTCGCCGAAGTTCCAGTCGAAACTGGAAATGGTTCCGTCGGCATCCGCTGAGGCGCCCGCATCGAACGCGACACCCAGTCCGTTCGGCGAACTGGTGAAGCTCGCCGTCGGTGCGAGATTTGCTGCTGCCACGGTGATGGTGTGGCTCACCGGGGTGGTCGCACCCTCATTGTCCGTGACCGTAAGGGTGACGGTGTAGCCGCCGGCCGCCGCGTAGGTGTGCGAGGGCGTTACCCCGGTGCCGGTCGTGCCGTCACCGAAGGTCCACGCGTAGGAAGCGATGCTGCCGTCGGAATCGGAGGAACCGGTTGCGTCGAAGGTCACCGAGAGGTTGGTCGGCGCTTCGGTGAAGATCGCGACCGGTGCGGTGTTCACGTGGGTGATCTGCAGGTCGTGACTCACGCTGTTCGATCCGCCGGCGTTGTCGATCACCGTAAGGGTGGCCGAATAGATGCCTGCGGCCGAGTAGGTGTGGCTCACCGTAGCGCTCGGTCCTGTGACGACCGGCGATCCGTCGCCGAAGTCCCAGGTGTAGCTCGCGATCGTGCCATCGCTGTCGCTCGAGCCGCTGCCATCGAAGGTCACGGTTTTATCCGCGATCGTGCTGGTGAAGGCGGCCGTCGGCAGCACGTTCGCGGGCACGGGGGCGCCGAGGGCGAACTGCTGTGCGATCGTCGAGGCGCTCAGCGCCGTCTGGTAGACGGCGAACTCGTCGAGCGAACCAGTGAAGTAAGCATCGCTCGAACCCCAGGTGACGTCTCCGCCCGCCCGCCAGTATCCGGTGTAGTCCTGAGCGCTGGTCTGCGGGTTCGTCCCGACCAGGGCGCCGTCGACGTAGAGCTTCATGCCGGCGGAGGATTGGGTCGCGACGACCTGGTGCCACTTGTCGTCGTTGTATGCCGTCGACGAGGTGATGGTGTTCGGCTGCCCCGTCCAGGTGCCGAAGACGAGCTTTCCGTCATCCTGCATGTAGACGTGCCGGTCGTAGCTGTTCGAGAGCCCGGACTGCGCGTTGCCGAATCCGGTGAGCTTGCCACCACGGGTCGTCGCCGTCTTGAACCAGATCTGGGTCGAGTACGTCGTCGGGTTGCTGAAGGCTGAGGCGCTGGCGACCGAGCCACTGGTGAAGTTCACCGCGGTATTCGCTGTGCCCTTCACGGCGCCGGTCTCACCGAGGGTGTAGTTGTCGGCGTAGACGCCGGGGTTCTCCTGGTTGCCGGAGTCCGCCGCAGTCGTGCCGCTCGACTCGCCGAGACGATAGTAGAACAGCGGATCGCCGGCGAAGACGGCTGCACCATAGGCATCGGCGGGGGCCGTCGGCACGTTGACCGTGCGCCCGGAGAGCGAATAGTGGTTCAGGATCTGCTGCTGCGTCAGCACGCCGGGGTAGACGGCCGTGTCGTCGATGGCACCCTGGATGTAGGGACTGTCCGCCCAGGTGTTGTCACCGCCGATCCGCCAGTATCCCCAGTAATTCTGCGCGGTGGTGACATCGGAGTTGTAGCCGACGCGCTTGCCATCGACGTAGAGCTGCATGCCCTGGGCGCCGAGGGAGGCGACGACGTAGTGCCATTGGCCGTCGTTGTACTTCTTCGACGACTGCACGACCCTTGACGTGCCCGGGTAGACACCGAAGAGCAGATTGCCCGCGGCATTCATATAGATGTGGCGGTCGTAGTTGTTCGAGTTGCCGCTGTTGGACGATCCGAAGCCGACGATCTTGCCACCGTTCGACGAGGTCGTGTTGATCCAGGTCTCGACGGTGAACGTGTTGTCGCTCCAGACCTTGCCGCTCGAGGCGACCAGGCCGTTGCCTGTCCCGTCGAAGTTGGCAGCGGTGTCCGTGTCGCCGATGATCGCGCCCGGCTGGCCGAATCCGACCCCGGTTCCTGCCGTGGCCGTGTAGCGGCCGACGCTGTCATTCGCGGTCGCGCCGGCCGAATCGCCGAGGCGCCAGTAGTCGGTCGGCTGGTCGGCGATGACGCCCTTGGCGTAGCTGCTCAGCGTTCCGGATGCCGCGACGGTCGCGGAGACTGTTGTGCCCCACGCGGTGTTGCCGAATGCATCGGTGGCACGGACGCGGTAAGAGTGACTCGATCCTGGGGTGAGTCCTGTGTCGATCCACGAGATGGTCGGCTGGTCCCAGAAGCGCGAATTGACTGTTGTCGTGTATGCAGCGGTGGCCGTCTTGCCATCGCGGTAGACCTGATAGGTCAGCGACTCGGTGTCGCGATCCCAGTCGGCCGGCCAGCTGACCGTCATCGTTCCGGCGCCTGCGGACTGCAGGGTCGGCTTGAGGTTGTCGCCGCTCAGGCGCGGTCCGTCGAGGTTCGGCGCGATCGCCTTCGAAGCGAAGCGGACGAGGCCCTGCTGCGCCTTGCCGTTGACCTGCGTGAACTCTCCGCCGTAGACGACGTAATTGGAGTTCGCGTCGACGCTCCACGGACCCTGGTACTGGCCGGTGAAGGTCCCGAGGTTGATGTCCGGGAACCAGATGAGTGCGGTCGGGGAGGGGGTGCCTGCGAAGTTGTAGTAGCCGTTGGGGTCGGCGGTCAGCGTGCCGGTCGTCTCCTTGGAGAAGGCCAGCGCGCGGTGGAAGGTCCAGGGGTCGGTCTGCGGGAAGCTGCCGACGTTGCCGCAGTAGTGCGGGTGGCCGGCGATATAGACGACGCCGCTGGTCACCGCGACGGAGTACTCGTCACCGTGGCAGTCCTCAACCCAGTTGAGGTTTCCCGACCAGTCGGAGCGGAAGGTGCCTTCGAGGTTGCCACCGGATCCGAACACGTAACCCGTGCCGTAGACGCTGTCGCCATCCGAGTCCAGGCTGTAGATCGCCGCATTTACGCCGGCGTTGCGAACGAGGTTGTTCACCCCCCAAGGCAGTGAAGTGCCTGTCGTCGAGTCGACGGCTCCAAGGCCGTAACCAGGGTTGTCCGAGCCGTTCAAGGTGGTGAAGTCGCCGCCGATGACGACCTCTGACTGATCGGGCGAGACCACCATGGCATAGGCGCGGCCACCACTGAGCACGGGTGCCCAGGCGGTCGGTGTTCCGTTGGAGGCCGAAACCGCGGCGGCGGCGACGCGGGCGACGCCCTTGACGGAGGAGAAGGCCCCGCCGATGTATACGGTGCTCGCGGTTGCGACGACCGTGTAGATCCTGTTGTTCGCCGTCGGCACGAATGCGGAGTTCAGCGATCCACTCGGGGTGTCGAACGCAGCGATGCGGCTCTTCGACACACCATTGATCGTGGTGAAGTCACCCACCGCGTACAGGCGCGATCCGTCGGGCGAGGCCGCGAGCTGGCGAACCTGTGCATTCACGGTAGGCGCCCATGGCAGCAGGGCTCCCGTGGTCAGGTCGTAGGAGAGCAGGTAGGTGCGGGCCACCTCGTTGACGCCAGCGGCCGAACCGGCCGGGCGCGCCTTGGTGAAGTCACCGGCGACGTACACCGTGTTGCCGACGATCTGCTGGTCCCACACGACCCCGTTGATCTGGGGTGTCGGCAGCGCATCGGATGACACCGTGGCCGGGTCGGTCGCGACTGGCGGAACAGTATCCGCAACAGCTGGCTGTGCGAAGACGAGAAGAGCGGAAATGACTGCTGCGGTCGTTCCGGACGCCAAAAGGGTAAGGCGTCGCGACGACACAGGGTTGGGTAGACCCACGTTGTCCTCTATCGGGTAATGCGGCAATTTCGGGTTTTGCCGGGCAGGCACAGCATAGTGAACAACTCTCTCCTCCAGAAGCACTATGGGGCAAATGCCCCCTAAAGTGGGGTACTCGCGAGGGATGGAGTAGTGCCTGGAGAGGCGGTTCGGGCTACAGGTGGCGCGTCAATTGACGACGGTGGACGCCGAGAAGTTGTCGTAGCGCACCGTCAACGGAGCGTTTGTCGCCGAGCCGGATAGGTAACCTTCGAGCCCGATCGAACCGGCAGCCTGGAGCGCCACCGTGGCGTCCGTTGTGGTGAGCTGCCAGGCGGCCGGCTCAGTGCTTCCGAGAGCCCACACCTTGCCCCTGAGAGTCGTGGGGCTCGTTCCGAAGACCTGGACCCGCAGAACCAGGGTCGCGCCCGGCGAATAGCTGAGACCCGAGATCGCCGTAGTGGCGAGCACGGTGGAGGAGCCGCTCAGCAACTGGAGACCGACCGTGCCATCCGAGATGAAGCGGATTCTGCCCTGGTAGAAGTCCGCGCCGATCTGTCGGCCGACGGCGCCGACGGACACGCCACCGCCGGTGGAGGCCTTGTCGAGAGACACCTGCACCGTGACATCGGATGACAGCGTCGAGACGCCGCTGAGCAGTGAGCGCCGGGTGGTGCCGGCACCGTGAATTGCTGCCGCAGACCCGGAGTTGACCACATAGTTGGTTCCGGTCGCGGTCGCCCAGGTTCCGCCGGTATCGGCAGAGCCCCAGCCTGAGGCAGAGACCCTCTCGAAGGCATCCGCCGCGAGCACTGTCGGGGCGGCGGGAGCCGTCACCGTGACGCTCCGCGTGGTCGTTGCGGTTGCTCCGGCATCGTCGGTCACCGTGAGGGTGATCGTGTAGGTACCCGCGGCCCCGTAAGTGTGAGAGCTCGAAGAGCCGGTCCCCGCGCTCCCGTCCCCGAAGGCCCACGACCAACTGGCGACCGTGCCGTCCGGATCGCTCGACGCTGTGCCGTCGACACTCGCGGTGAGGGAACTCACCGAGGTGGTGAAGGAAGCCGTCGGGGCCTGGTTTACCGGCGGAGGAGTTCCACCGGGTACGACCGCGGCGAACTCATCGAAACGCACATTGAGAGGGACGTTTGTCGATGCCGCAGAGACGTAGCTCTCGACGCCGACCGAACCGGCGGCCTGAAGTCCTGCCGTGGCGTCGGTCGTTGTCAGGGTCCATGCGGATGGCTCAGCCGTACCGGCGATCCAGAGTTTGGCGCTGAGGCTGGTGGGCGAGGTTCCGGTGGCCTCGACCTTGATGGCCAGCTGCGAGCCCAAGGCGTAGGTCAGTCCGGGGATCGTCGCGTTGGCGAGCACGGTCGAACTTCCCTGCATGAGCTGGAGTGCGACCGTCCCATCCGGGAGGAATCGCGCACGCGCCTGGTAGAAGGCCGATCCGACCTGCCTGACCACGACGCCGGCGTAGGTACTACTGCCGGCGGCTGCCTTGTCGATGGAGACGTTTGCCGACGCAGTGGTCGCTGCGGAGGAAACGGAGCCCAACACAGCTCTCCGAGTGGTACCCGCCGTGTGGGTGAATACCCCGAGTGACCCATTGACCGAGGAGTTGGCCGCACTCGACGGGGTCCAGCTGCCTCCCGTGGTCGCTGTGCCCCAGCCGCCGGTGAATGTGCGACTGAAGCTGTCTTGGGCGAGGACCGTGCCTGGGTCGACCGGAGGCGGTCCGTTCGTCACGGTTATCGGCTTGTTGGTTGTTCCTGTGGCGCCACCGTTGTCCGTCACGGTGAGTGTCACCGTATACGTTCCTGCGCTCGCGTAGGTGTGCGATGCTGCGGCGCCCGTACTCGTCGTGCCATCGCCCCAGGCCCATGCCCACGCGGTGATCGAGCCGTCGGAGTCGGTGGAGGCGGAGCCATCGGCCGTGGCCGTGAGTGCATTGGCCGTGACCGTGATCGCGGCAGTCGGACTCACGTTCGAGGCGGTGCCCGTGCGGAGCTGGTAGTGCTGCGTCACCTTCTCCGCGGGAAGTACGGTCTTGTAGATCGCGACCTCATCGAGATCGCCGGAGAAGTTCATGTTTCCCGATGGCGTCGAGTCGCCGCCGATCTTCCAGTATCCGTAGAAACCGCGGGCATAGGTCGTTGAGGCACGTGTGGCGACGAGCGACCCGTCCACGTAAAGCTTCATGCCATCGCCGCCGAGGGTTGCGACCGCATGGTGCCAGCTTCCGTTGTTGTAGCTGGCCGGACTTTGGATCGTGCGGGTTGCCGAGTCGTACACCGACCAGGACACTTTGCCGCCGGAGAGGTACAGCGACTGGTCGTAGGTCGCCGAGTTTCCCGTTACGCTGCCGTTGCTGCCGAAACCGATCATCTTGCCGCTGGCGGAGGTCGTCCTGAACCAGGTTTCGACGCTCATGCTGTCGTCGGAGTACACCTGTTGCGAGGTGACGGCACGTCCGTTCGAGTTTCCGTTGAACTTCGAGGCGGTGTCCGGATCGCCCGAGATCGGACCGGTAACCCCGCGGCTGACGCCCGCGCCGGCCGTCGCGTTGACCGTATTGATCGTTCCGAGTTCTTGCGTCGTGTTCCCGACGGGTCCGGAGAGGTTGTTCACGGTCGTACCGCTCGACTCCCCCAGCCGGTAATAGAAGGTCGGGCTGTCATTCGTGACTGCCTGGGCATAGGGGCTGTAAGTGCCTCCGGCCGCCGTTGTCTGGCTCACCGTGTTCGTCCAGGCGACGTTGCCGTATGGATCCGTCGCGCTGACCCGATAGGTGTGATTGCTCCCCGCGCCCAGGCCGGTGTCCACCCAGTTGATCGTCGGTTGGTCCCAGAACCGTGACAGCCCTGTGGTGATGTATGCGGGCGATGCCGTATCACCGTCGCGGATGACGCGATAGGTCAGTTGTTCGTTGTCACGGTCCGAGTTCGACGGCCAGCTGACCCGTACGGTGCTCGGCGAATAGGACGCGGTGCTGAGCGGCCAGCCGTCGGCGCTCAGCTGCGGACCTTCCCGGTTGGGCGCGATGCTCGGAAGCGCGAAACGGGAGAGGCCCTGCTGGGCCACACCGTTGATCTGGGTGAACTCACCGGCGTACAGCACGTACTGCGAGTTCGCATGAACATCCCATGCGCCCTGGTTCTGGCCGGTGAAGGACCCTGCATTGATGGCCGGGAAGAAGGCGAGCTGCTTGGTCGCGGGCTGGCCAATCTGGGTGTCGGCACGAACGATCCCCGATGGCTCCTTCGTGTAGGCGAGAGCACGCATGTTGACCCATGTCGGGTTGTTCTGCGGGAAGCCCCCCACCCACTGGCACTGGTGAGAGTGTCCGGTGATGTAGACGACGCTTCCCTGTGAGGCGGCGCTGAAGTTGTCACCGCGGCAGTCAGCCATCCACTTGAGCGTGCCATCCCAGGCGATTCGAGATGTGCCCTCGGAGTTACCGCCGGTGCCGAAAACATAGCCGGAGGCATAGACGCTGTCGGAATCGGATGACAGGCCATAGACGGCGGACTGGTCACCGGCGTCGCGGAGCACGGAGTTCGCCGCCCAGGGGAGGGACGTCCCGGTTGTGCTGGTCACAGCGCCCATGCCATAGCCGGGGTTGCCGCTGCCGTTGAGCGTCGTGAAGCTACCGGCGATAACCACCTTGGTCTCGTCCGGCGATACCACTATGCCGTAGGCGCGACCGTTGGCCAGCACCGGTGCCCAGGGCGTGGTCGCTCCGGTCGCAGCCGTCGCCGCGGCAGCCCTGCCGGGGCGCGAGACACCGTTCGACTGGCTGAAGTTGCCGCCGAAATACACGGTCGAAGCGGTGGCTGCCACGGCGAACACTTCACCGTTTGCCGAGCCGGCGAAGCTGCTGATGACCGCCCCCGTCGCGGTGTCGAAGGCCACGAGGCGGTTCTTCGAGACGCCGTTGACTGTGGTGAAGGCGCCTACGGCGTAGAGCCTGCTGCCGTCGGGAGAGGCCGCGATGGCGCGCACCTGGCCGTTGAGCACCGGTGCCCAGTTGGTGAGTGCACCGGTCGTGAGGTCATAGGACAGGAGGTAGGTACGAGCCACCTCGTTGCTTCCCGCCGCCGCACCCGCCGGGCGGGCGGTCGTGAAGTTGCCGCCCACGAACACGGTGTTGCCGACGATCTCCTGGTCCCAGACCACCCCGTTGATCTGGGTGGTCGGCAGGGAATCAGCCGATACCGTCTGTGGCAGCGATGTATCGGGCGGGGAGGTGTCCGCCACGGCGATGTCGACACTCACGAGGGTCGACAGCACGATCGCCGAAGCGGTCGCGGCAGCGAAAAGGACATTTCGATGAAGACGTGCCATGGGCATTGGCGCCTCTGAGGTACTCGGGTCGGCATCCCTCGGGTAAGGAGGCCGTAGTGACCGTCATATTAGCGGCGGATGATGCTCTCTGTAAAGTTCTCGTGGCATTCTGCCGCGCGACTACTGAGGAACGGCACCCTCGAAAACCAGTGGCTGCACAGTGACCGAGTAATCGACCATGATGCGCACCTTGGCGCGCTGATCGACCGGAATCGTGAAGATGTAGACCCCGGTCGCGGATTGGCCAGCGGCGAGTTCGTTGGGCAGTGGCGAACCGCCCGGCTCGCTCAACTCGAGCGCGGGTGTCTGGCCGTCTCCGTAGTAGGCAGTCACCACAGTCGTTGCGAGGGATACCTTCGCCGACGTGCTGTTCGTGATCGTGACCGTCGTCCTGACAGACGGCCCCGACACCTCCCCGGGGGTCTTCGCTACACCCTGAACGGCCTCGAACTTGGTGATAGCCGCGGTGAGCCCTGGTGAGATTGCAGCGGACTGGTCGATGGGCACGGGAGCGGCGGGCACCGACGGGTCGACCGAAGGGCTCGCGGATGGCGTCGGATCGACGCTTGCACCGCCCGTCGGCGTCGGGCTACTGCTGGGATTCGTTCCCTGCGACGTCCCACCCGCGTTCGTCGAGTTCGAATTCGTGATCGCGATCGCGGTGACCGCGCCGGCCGCGATGAGGACGGCTACGGCGCCTGCCACGATCGCCGTGCGCCGCGCGCTCCAAGTGCCCGGTACTTTGTCCGGTGACGGTTCGGGAGAAACGGGGTTGGTATTTTCGGTCGCCATCTGGCGCTCCTGATATAGATCGATGTGTTCGAGTGAAGCAAAACACTACATGGCGCCCGCTGTCTCCCCCGCGTTCAGGGGAGTTCTCGAACCGGGGAAATCCACTAAACTCAACATCTCCCGTCGACGTCGACGCCGACGAATACGGCCGTGTTGCCCGACGCTGCCTCGAAAGACAGGAGCGTTACTGGGCATGACCAGCAGCCAATCCATACCCGACCGACGCAGGACTGTGCGAATCCTGGGAACGCATGGCGTGCCCGCTGCCTACGGCGGTTTCGAGACGGCCGCAGAGAATGTCGGGCTGTTCCTCCGCGATCAGGGCTGGCGTGTGATCGTGTATTGCCAGGTTGCGGGCAGGGGACCGATCACCGAAGACACTTGGAACGGTCTCGAGCGGGTGAATATCCCCGTCGAGCGCGAGGGCTGGCTCGGCACATCCCAGTTCGACTTCCGCTCCATCCTGCACGCGTCGCGATCCAGGGATGTCTGTCTCACCTTCGGATACAACACCGCGGTCTTCAACACCGTGCAGCGGATCAAGGGCATCCCCAACGTCATCAACATGGACGGCATCGAATGGTCGCGCGCCCGCTGGGGAAGGATGAAGCAGGGCATCCTGTGGGTCAATGAGCGCATCGCCTGCTGGGTCGGCAACGATCTGATCGCCGATCACCCGGTGATCGAGGAATACCTCGCGACGCGCGCGCGGCGTTCGAAGCTGACCACGATCACCTATGGGGCGAACGCCGTCAATTCGGCATCCACCGATCCGGTCACGTCACGCGGCCTCGAGCCCGGCGCCTACCTGACCCTGATCTGCCGGCCGATCCCGGAGAACTCGATCCTCGAACTCGTGCGGGGTTTTTCTGCGGTACGCCGCGGCCACACCCTGGCGATTCTCGGTGACTACACGCCGGAGACCGACGACTACCACCGGGCGGTCGTCGATGCGGCCAGCGACGAGGTCGTCTTCCTCGGCGCCATCTACGACCCGGACGAGGTCGCTGCACTTCGCTTCCACTCGTCGGGCTATCTTCACGGGCACACCGTCGGCGGCACCAATCCCTCCTTGGTCGAGGCGATGGCGGCGGGCAATGCAGTGCTCGCCCACGACAATGCCTACAATCGCTGGGTCGCGGATGCCGGCGCGCTCTACTTCGAGACCGCGGACGATGCTTCGGCCAGGATCGGCGAGATCATCGGCGACTCCGCCCTGCGCCGTCGCCTTGGAGCCGCGAGCAGGAAACGGCACGCAGAGGAATTCACCTGGGAGCACGTGGCGGGCCAATACCAGGAATTGCTGAGTCGCCATATCGGCAAACCCGAATCGGTGATCGCAGAAGTACCCGATCTCTCAAAGGGGGAGAAGTGATAAAGCTCGGAGTCGTAGGCCTTGGGAAGATGGGACTGTCCCACCTTTCGATGATCAAGGCGCATCCGGACGTGCGAGTGGATGCCGTGGTCGACTCGACCGGTTACATCCTCGATGTGCTCTCGAAGTACACGGGCCTCGTGACGTTCACGGACTACCAGACCATGCTCGATTCGGTGGAACTCGACGCGGTGTTGATCGCCACGCCGACGCGCTTTCACGGGCCGATGGTGAGGGCGGCGCTGGAGAAGGGCCTCAACGTCTTCTGCGAGAAGCCGCTCTGCCTCACCTCGGAGGAGTCGCGCGAACTCGCCGAGCTCGCGGCCGAGAGGGGTCTGGTCACGCAGGTCGGATACCACAACCGCTTCGTGGGAGCCTTCCGCGAGGTGAAAGCCCTGCTCGACGCCGGCGCGATCGGGCGTGTCACACATATACTCGCCGAAGCATATGGCCCCGTTGTGCTCAAGGCCAAGGGGTCTACCTGGCGTAGCCAGCGCACCGAAGGCGGCGGTTGCCTCTACGACTACGCCGCCCACCCGGTCGATCTGCTGAGCTGGTATGCCGGAGCGCCCGTCGGCGTCGGCGGGACGATTCTGGGGAGTGTCTTCTCTGAGAACACCGAAGACGAGGTCTTCAGCACGATCTACTATCCGAACAACGTGAGTGCCCAACTCTCCGTCAACTGGTCGGACGAGTCCTACCGGAAGATGACAACCCAGATCACCATCACGGGAACCGCCGGCAGGATCCACGCCGACCGCCAGGAGGTGCAGGTGTACCTACGCGACACGGCCCCCGACGTCGATGGCTACGACAAAGGCTGGAATGTTCGCTACACGACGGAACTGACGGAGAACGTCTGGTTCTACCTCCGCGGTGAGGAATACAGCGCCCAGCTCAATCACTTCGTCAAGCGCATCGAGAACGGCGAACTCGACGACATCAACAGCTTCGCCAGCGCGGCCATCACCGATCGGGTGCTGGAACTCCTCACGATCGATGCGGAAGCCGGCCCGGCGACGCTGGACGCCAATGCAGTCGTGGTCGCGGCCCCTGCGCCCCGGCGCGGCCTGCTGAGGAGGCGCTCGTGAGCGAGAAGGCGGCAACAACAGACAGAGACACAGGAGCATCCCGTATGGACCGTCTGCTTTTCGGAGACAACCAGTTCTTCGGCGTGAATCACATGTCTGAAGAGAAGGCGCGCGCCCAAGCCATGCGCTTCCAGGATCTCGATGCCGTCATGGAGGTTCTCGACACCGCATACGACGAGGGAATCACCACTTTCATGTGTACGACGCATGAGCGCATCGCCGAGGTCGCCGATCGGGTACGACAGAATCCCGAACGCTACGCGGACTTCAAATTCTTCCCGGGAATGCCCTATGCGCATAAATACGCAGACGCGGTGACCGAGAATGGCATGCTCGGCGCCGTTCGCAAGTTCCTTCCCGAGGAGGGCATCATGAACGCGATGCTTCGCGGTGGGGCATCCCTGGCCAAGAAGGATGTCGAGGGACTCATTACGCTCCTGGTCGACGCGGAGATGGCGATGTTCCGCGGCCTTCGGACGCCGGTCATCTGGCTTCAGAACGTGGTCGTCGACCTGCTGCTCGGCCTCGGCTTCACGGAGGCCTTCTCGATCTTCGCCAGGCATGTCAGGAAGCGCTACAACGCCGAGCCCGGCTTCATCACGATGAACCTGCCGATGCTTCTGGACGCCCTTGACAAGGCAGGCGTCGATAACCCGATCGTGTGCTCGAATATCAACAAGATCGGTTTCAGGATGTCGGGCGGTATCGAGGGGTACCACGAGGTTCTCGAAACGCGAAAGTTCCGTGCCGTCGCGATGTCGGTCTTCGCGTCGGGAGCGATCCCCGCCCGCGAGGCGATCGAGTGGATCAGTGAGCAGCCCAATATCGAATCCATCGTTTTCGGTGCTTCGAGCCGCGCGAATATCCGCAGCACGAAGCAGCTGGTCGACGAGTTCGGAGTCTAGCCCCCCGCGTCGATCCGCCGCAGTTCACGCCACCAGCGCACGAGCACGGCGGCGAGGATGACCGTCTGCGCCGCGAAGAGCAGGATGTACACCACCACGAAAACCTGGTGCGCTCCGAGCAGCACGAAGGAGAGGCACAGCACCGCGTAGTCGGTCGGGATGGCGACGAGGGTCTGCATGGCTCCCCCGCCACCCGATGGCTTGGCGTAGCTCTTTCCCGCCTCGGCGGCCGCCGAGCGCCTGAGCTGGTCGGTCAGGATCATGCCGAAGAAGAACACGAAAGACACGACCATGAAGCCGAGCGGCACGAGCAGCACCGGCGAGTCCTTCTCGTCGCTGAAGCGGTAAAACGAAACCAGAACCGCCGAGTGCATGACCCCGATCTTCGTTGCGTCGACGACGTGGTCGAGCCACTCGCCGGCCTTGCTCCCGCCGCCGGTCAGCCGAGCGAGTTGGCCATCGGCCGAGTCGAGCGCATAGCCGAGGAGCAGTAGGAGGGCGACGAGCACGCCGAGCCACCAGGCGGGTGCGACGAAGATGACGAGCATGAGCGAGGCGAACGTCGTCGCCGCACTGATGAGAGTCACCTGGTTGGGTGTGAGGCCGATGACGAAGGCGGCCGCCGCAAGCCAGCGGCCGAAGCGCCTATTGACCCAACGGGAATACGGTGGGGCGCCGCGACCCGGCTTCTGAGCTCCACCCATTCGGGCGAGCGTCGAGCGATAGGAGACGGGCTGAGCGTCGGAATTGTTCACAGATTCCACCCTTCACTGTAACGGTGGCGTGTTACGCCCATGTGACCATCCATCGGCGATGGCGCTCCCGGACTATTGCGTCCCTTACTCTGGAAGGCAAGTGGCCATCGTTTCTCAGCGATACCCATCGAGAGCGAGAGGACGGCGCGATGCGCATTCTGTTCGATGGCTTCTGGTGGGTGAGTGGCCCCGTCTCGAACAAGCAGGTGATGCGCGAGTTCATCCTCGCCTGGGAGCGTGAGTTTCCCCAGGACGAACTCTTCGTGGCCGTGCCGAAGGCCGACCTCGCTGCCGTCCGTGAGCAGCTTCTCGCACGAGTCCGGGTGCTTGGCACCCGATTGCGACCCCAGGGAATCAGCGCCATCGTCGAGCTGCCGTTCATCGCCAGGCGTCTGAAGGTCGATGCCACCCTCACGCATAATTTCACTCCACTGTTCGGATCGTCGGCCGTCTTCGTGCACGATGTGATGTTCATGACCAATCCGGAATGGTTCACCAGGACGGAGCGTGCCTATTTTTCCCTCATGCCGCTGACCCTCGGGCGGGCGCGTTGGGTGCTGTCCTCCACGCGGACCGAGGCAGATCGCATCACCAGGCTGGCGCGTACGCATCCCGCCGTCACCGCCGTCGGTCTCGGCCTGTCCAGGGGGCTCAGCTCGGCGTCGCCGGTGAAACCGGCCGGTCTCGACGGCGCCGGGGATTTCCTGCTGTCGGTCGGCCGCCTGAACGCGCGGAAGAATCTCGGGACAGCGATCGAGGCAGCCATTGCCTCCGGCGTCGCAACGCCGAGCACACCTCTTGTGATCGTCGGAGAACCCGGGGGCAAACCGGCCGAACTCCCTCCGCTCGTGGCCGCCGCCGTTGCATCGAGAGCCGTGCGCTTCCTCGGCTTCATCGACGACGATGAGCTCGCCTGGCTCTACACGAACGCCGGGGTGTTCCTCTTCCTGTCGCTCGATGAGGGCTTCGGCATGCCAACACTCGAGGCCGCACAGTTCGGAGTGCCCGTCGTCGCGAGCGACATCGCGGTGTTCCGCGAGATTCTCGGACCGCGCGCACACTACGTGCCGCCGCACGATGTGCAGGCGATAGCAGAAGCCATCCGCGTGGCTTTCGACGCCGGTCGAACTGCGCCGGTCGATGTAGAAGAACTCGGCTATTCCTGGGAACTGAGCGCGAGACGGATCCGCACGGCGCTGTCGGCGGGCTGACCGATCGGTGGCGCCGTTGTCGCCGATCGACCAGTGAATCCCTCGCTAGTGTGCGCCTAGTATGCGCCGACGGGATTGATCACGACGCGCACCGTGCGCCACAGGATCATCAGATCGCCGACGACAGACCAGTTCTCCACGTAGTAGAGGTCGAGGCGCACGCTGTCTTCCCAACTGAGAGCCGAGCGGCCGTTGATCTGCCACATGCCGGTAAGGCCCGGCTTGATGTAGAGGCGACGTCGCACGTGGTCCTCGTAGTCGAGCACCTCATTGGGCAGCGGCGGGCGCGGTCCGACGAGGCTCATGTCTCCCGTGAACACATTCCAGAGCTGCGGGAGTTCGTCGAGGGAGTACTTGCGCAAGATCCGGCCGAGGCGGGTCACGCGGGGGTCGTGTTTGATCTTGAACAGCACCCCGCTTCCCTCATTCTGTTCCATGAGGTCGGCGAGCAATTCGGGCGCGTTGGTCACCATCGAACGGAATTTGAGGATGCGGAAGGTCTCGCCATTGCGACCGACCCGCTCCTGCGAGAAAAAGGCCCTGCCGTCGCTGTCCGCGCGGATGAGTGTGGCGAGCACGAGGAACAGCGGCGAGAGCACGACGAGGGCGATGCCGGAGACGATCACATCGAACCCGCGCTTCAACACGTGCTTGCCACCCTCGAACTGCGGGATCTCGACGTGTAGAAGCGGCAGGCCATCGACCGGCCGGAAATGGATGCGGGGGCCGGCGACGTTGGCGAGGCTCGTTGCAAGAATCAATTCGACGGTCTTGCCCTCGAGCTCCCAAGCCAGATCGTGGATGAAGTCGCTCCCGTTCGACGGCTGTCCGGCGACGACGACGCCATCCGCACCGAGCGTCGTCGCGTACTCGGCGACGCGATCGAGGTCGCGCATCACCCTGAGGTTGCGCAGAGTGCCGCTGTCCGATTCGGAATCTTCCTCCTCGAGGACGGCGCCGACTACGGTGTAGGCCGCTCCGGAGTTCTTGTCGATCTGGCGCACGACGTTTTCCACATCTTCTCGCCGACCGACGACGACGACTCGCGAGAGGTAGTGGCCGAACTTGCGCTGGGCGATGAGCCATCTTCGCCAGGTCCAGCGGCTCGCGAGGAGTCCGAGGAGTCCGAGCGGTGCCGCGACCATAAAGAACCAGCGAGCGGTGTCGACCTGTGCCACGAGGAAGACGATCGCGACGAGGCCGAACACCGTCGTGCTCGCATTGACGACCCGCTTGTATTCACTCGCGCCGACGCCCACAACGCGAAGGTCGCGAGTTCGGAAGGCCGCGAGGCTGATCGACCAGCTCAGCACGACGAGCAGCGATATGTAGGCATAGCGCGCACCGCTCGGGGTGCCGAGCGACACGGGGTCCGCGAATCCGAAACGCGCGAAGAAGGTGATCACCACCGCGAGGGTGATTATCGCCGTGTCCGTGACACGCAACTTGGCGCAATAGGCGCGTGCCCAAGCCAGACCAGATTCCGGCAGGCTGATTGCCTCCAGCCCCGGCCGATGGCGGTGGATGAGACGCTGGCGCTGGACGCTAAGAGCGTGGTGGTCGGCTCGGGGAACCGTAATGTCGTTCATCGGGTAATCCTGTAGTTTCGGGTTTTACAGGGGGCCACGCATGTGCCGTTGGGTGACGGCATACGAGACGTATCTCAATCTCCTGGGCGGGAGAATCGGGACGCGGGTTGCCTCGTCGCGTGGGTAATCTCCGGCCATAATATGGCGGATTACTGGTGACGATATTAGGAAACGGCCCTCGTCGTATACCCCCCATTGGGGGGTGACGGGTTCACGCCAGCCGAAATTTCAATGAATATCTGGTGAATGATTCCTCAATGGGTGCGCTGAGGGCTGCCCGAATCTGCACGCCGCGGCACGTAGGCTCGATTGGTGCGCAGCTTCTATCCAGAAATCGAACCCTACGACTCCGGGATGCTGGAGGTCGGAGACGGCCAGAGCCTCTATTGGGAGACCTCGGGAAACCCGCAGGGCAAGGCGACCGTGTTCCTGCACGGTGGACCGGGCGGAGAGAGCGGACCGAATCATCGGCGCCTCTTCGATCCGGCGAAGTATCGCATCGTCCTTCTCGACCAGCGGGGTTCGGGAAGGAGCCTGCCGCACGCGAGCGAGCCCGGCGCTGATCTGAGCGATAACACCACCTGGCATCTCGTTGCAGACCTCGAGAAACTTCGCGAGCATCTCGGCATCGACCGCTGGCAGGTCTTCGGGGGATCCTGGGGGAGCGCGCTCGCCCTCGCCTACGCCGAGACTCATCCCGAGCGGGTCACAGAGCTGGTGTTGCGCGGAATCTTCACCCTGCGCAAATCCGAGCTGGATTGGTTCTACGAGGGGGGAGCGGAACAGCTCTTCCCCGATTTGTGGGAGAGCTTCCTCTCGCCCGTTCCGATCGACCAGCGCGACGACATCATCTCCGCCTATCATCGGCTACTCAATGACCCGGATGCCGCCATCCACGAGCCTGCCGCGGTCGCCTGGTCGACGTGGGAGGCGTCGACGATCACGCTGCTGCGGCGTCCTGAGGTGGTCGCCACGTTCGCCGAACCCCGCCACGCCCTCGCCTTCGCGCGGATCGAAAACCACTACTTCGTGAACAAGGGGTGGTTCGATGAGGGCCAGCTCATCCGGGATGCCGGGGTGCTCGCGGACATTCCGGGCATCATCGTGCAGGGTCGCTACGACGCCTGTACCCCGCCGATCACCGCATGGGACCTGCATCGCGCCTGGCCAGAAGCGGAGTTCGTCATGGTGCCGGATGCGGGCCATGCATTCGACGAGCCGGGCACGCTGAGCGCCCTCATCGAGGCGACCGATCGCTTCGCCGAGTAGTACATGCTCAGAACGGCATATGGGCGTGCGTAGGCTGGTGGTCTCGGCACATGCGCGAAGGAACAGCGGGAGGCGATGATGCTCAAACGGCTGTCACGGATCTTCCTCGCGCCCCTTGCGCGCCTGCTGTTTCGACCAAAGATCATCGGCCGGTCACGGGTGCCGACGCGGGGCCCGGTGCTCATCGCGAGCAACCATCTCTCGTTCGCCGACAGCATCGTGATCACACTTGTCGCTCCCCGCTCGGTGTCATTCCTCGCCAAGTCGAGCTACTTCACCGGTGCCGGATTCCGCGGTTGGATCTCGAAGAGCTTCTTCACCGCGGTGGGGGCGATCGCCGTGGAGCGTGGTGCCGGACAGGCGGCACAGCATGCGCTCGACAGCGGGCTCGAGGTGCTCAGGAGCGGGGAAGCCTTTTCGATCTATCCGGAAGGAACACGTTCGCTCGACGGACGACTCTATAAGGGACGCACCGGCGTCGCCTGGCTCGCCCTCACGTCCGGCGCCCTTGTCGTCCCCGTCGCCCTCACCGGCACGCAGGACCTGCAGCCGGTGGGCTCGAAGATCCCACGGTTCGCAAAGGTCGTCGTCGAGTTCGGGGCCCCGCTCGATTTGAGCAGGCACGGCTCAGCCGACTCCGGCCGCGCCCGTCGTGCGGCGACCGACGAGATCATGGAGGCCATCCATCGGATGAGCGGCCAGGAACTCGCGGGCGTCTACAACGAGCCACCGCCGGCCAACGTCAGCGAGCGGGTTCGCCGTTTCTTCCGGCGGGAGCGCTCCTAACCCCATGAACAATCACGTACGGTGGGCCGGGCCGGCGGCCTAGGCGGACTGCGCGCCAGCCCGCTGCGCGGCGATCTTGGCGTGTACCTCGTCCATGTCGAGAGCTCGCACGGCCTCGATCACCTGGTCGAGCGCCGCTGCGGGAAGCGCACCCGGCTGCGAGAAGACGAGAACGCCATCTCGGAAGGCCATGAGGGTCGGGATCGAGGTGATGCCTGCGGCACTCGCGAGCGCCTGCTCGGCCTCGGTGTCTACCTTGCCGAAGGTGATTTCGGAGTTCTTCTCGCTGGCCGCTTCGTAGATCGGTCCGAACATCTTGCACGGCCCACACCAGTCGGCCCAGAAGTCCACGAGGGTGATGCCGTCTGAGGTGACGGTCTTTTCGAATGCGTCCGTCGTCAGGTTCACAGTTGCCATGTCGTCTCCGTTTCGCATGTTGAACAGCTCACCAGTCAACAACATCCGCAGGGGTAGTGCACATTCCCGGCGCCCTTCGACTGTGGAATTCCACAACGGATGCCGCGGAGACCGCCGCGCATTCGTGCGGCCCCGACGACCGTCTTGGCCCCGCGCAGGTGCGCTCCTACGGTGAGAGCAGCGACGTTCCCAAGGAAAAGACGACAGCCATGACCCAGCTCGAAGACCGCCCGGCAACCGCCGCAGCATCCACGCCTGAGAATTCCGTGGCAATCGACACCGCATGGCTCGGCGACTACCTGCTCGGCCAGTGGGCGGATCAGCGGCGGCACGCCCGCAGCCTCGTGGCGCGTCCCGAGTTCCAACGCATCGACGGCCTCTCCCTGGAGCAACAGCGCGAGCGGGCGTTCGGCCAGCTCAAGCTGCTCGTCGACGAGGGAGCCGTGCATCGCGCCTTTCCCAAGGCGCTCGGCGGCGACGACGATCACGGTGGCAACATCGCCTCGTTCGAAGAGATCGTGCTCGCCGACCCCTCGCTGCAGATCAAGTCCGGCGTGCAGTGGGGTCTCTTCGGCGCGGCGGTGCTGCACCTCGGAACAGAACGCCACCATTCGCGGCTGCTCCCCTCCATCCTGAACCTCGAAACGCCCGGGGCTTTCGCCATGACAGAGACCGGACACGGCTCGGATGTCGCAGCGATCGGCACGACGGCCACCTACGACGCGGAGACGGAAGAGTTCGTCATCCACACTCCGTTCCGTGCTGCCTGGAAGGACTACCTCGGCAACGCGGCCCTGCATGGGAAGGCCGCGGTCGTCTTCGCCCAGCTCGTGACCAAGGGGATCAACCACGGCGTGCATGCCTTCTATGTGCCGATCCGCGGCGACGACGGGTTCCTCGCCGGCATCGGGGGTGAGGATGACGGACTCAAGGGCGGCCTGAACGGCATCGACAACGGTCGGCTGCATTTCAATCACGTGCGTGTGCCGCGCGAGAATCTGCTCAACCGCTATGGCGACGTCGCCGCAGACGGAAGCTACAGCTCTCCGATTGCGAGCCCCGGCCGACGCTTCTTCACGATGATCGGCACGCTCGTGCAGGGCAGGGTCTCCCTCGACGGCGCCTCCGTCGTCGCGAGCAAGCTCGCCCTCTACATCGCCATCACCTACGGTTCCCAGCGTCGGCAGTTCACCGCCGCCCGACCGACCGAAGAAGAGGTGATCCTCGACTACCAGCGCCACCAGCGCCGGCTGCTGCCCCGCCTCGCGACCACTTACGCGATGTCCTTCGCGCACGAGAAGCTGCTCACCGCGTTCGACGGCGTGTTCTCCGGCACGCGCGCTACGGATGCCGATCGCGAAGACCTCGAGACCCTGGCGGCCGCCCTCAAGCCACTCAGCACCTGGAGTGCACTCGACATCCTGCAGGAGGCCCGCGAGGCCTGTGGCGGTGCCGGCTTCCTCGCCGAGAACCGCCTCACCCAGCTGCGCGCCGACCTCGACATCTACGTGACCTTCGAGGGCGACAACAACGTGCTCCTTCAGCTCGTCGCCAAGCGCCTGCTCACCGACTACTCACGCAAGTTCGCCAA
>JAODMW010000192.1 GCA_025464815.1 Microbacteriaceae bacterium
TTGGCAAGTCCAATTGCGGAGAACACGATCCCGAGAATGCTGACGATTGCGAAGGGATTGATAAGAAACGCCACCAGGGACAGCACACACCCGGTGTAGGCGAGCGAATTATTCCGACGAATCTGCCGGTCCTTCTCGCGGCGAGTCAGTTTTGCCCCCTCAGAGCTGGCCGCCGCACCGTAGTAACTTGCCATCGGCACGTAAGCGGGTTCTTGCACCTCAATCGCAGCTGGGGTGACGGCTTGCGAATGCTGCGGATTGGGTGATTTGTGTTCCGTCCAAGACTCGCCACTCCACCACCTCAGGTGGCTCGCGTCTTCTGGATCGATGTACCAACCTGCCGCCGGAACTGTCATTGTGCCCTTTCGAATGCTGCATTGCGGATTCTACGCAGTCTAGGGATGGCTGCGGCTGGCGCCACAGTCCCACGAACGGAGGCCAGTCGTCCACGGGGGCACCGACATCGACAAGCGGATGACGCTCCCGCAGATGGAGCGATCAGACGTGCGTAGTGCGATCAGACGTGCGTCCGTGCGATCAGACGTGCGTCTGTGCGATACGCCCGAGCAGTCCGTTCACGAATCCGGCCGAGTCCTCGGTGCTCAGTTCCTTGGCGGCCTCCACCGCTTCGGAAATGGCCACAGCATCCGGGATCTCGTCGTTGAACATGACCTCCCAGATCCCGATGCGCACGATCGCGCGGTCGAGCACGGGCATCCGGTTGATCGTCCAGCCCTGGGCATAGGTCTCGATGAGTTCGTCGATCTCATCGCCGTGCTCGGCGATGCCCTCAACGATGGTGCGGGCATAGGACCAGGACGCGGAACGGGAAGGCTCTTTCAGCGCACGCTCCGCCTCCATGGCGATGGCGGCGTTGAGCGAGATCTCCCGCAGGTCTGCTCCGTAGAGCAGGTCGATGGCGCGCTTTCGCGCCTTGGTGCGAGCACTCATTAAGTGGACGCCGCCTAGTTGACGCGGCCGAGGTACGAGCCGTCGCGGGTGTCGACCTTGACCTTGGTACCCTGCTCGAGGAACAGCGGAACCTGGATCTGGTAGCCGGTCTCGACGGTCGCGGGCTTCGTGCCGCCCGTCGAGCGGTCGCCCTGGAGGCCCGGTTCGGTATAGGTGATCTCGAGGATCACGGATGCCGGCAGCTCGACGTAGAGCGGTGCATCGTTGTGCAGCGCAACCGTCACCGACTGGTTCTCCAGCATGAAGTTGGCGGCGTCGCCGACCTGGGCCTCGGTGAGGGTGATCTGGTTGTAGTCCGCGACATCCATGAAGACGTAGCCGTCGCCATCCTTGTACAGGTACTGGAAGTCACGACGGTCGACGGTCTCGGTCTCGATCTTGGCGCCCGCGTTGAAGGTGCGGTCAACGACCTTGCCGCTCATCACGTTCTTGACCTTGGTGCGCACGAACGCGCCGCCCTTGCCCGGCTTGACGTGCTGGAACTCGATCACGGTCCAGAGCTGGCCGTCCATGTTGAGAACGACGCCGTTCCTGATGTCAGCGGTTGAGGCCATGGCTGTAGAAATCCGTTCTGGAGGGAGGAAGTTGAGCGGGTCGAGTACACGCAGCGCGTATCGAAACCGACTGCCCAGTCTACCGGTTCAGCCCAGTTTTCGATTAATGGCATCGAGGGCGAGCAGGTACGAATCGAACCCGAAGCCCGCGATCACCCCGGTCGCCACTCCCGAGATGACACTGTTGTGACGGAATTCCTCCCGTGTATGCGGGTTGGTGATGTGTACCTCGACGAGGATCAGGCCCGCCTTGGTGACGAGGGCTGCCGCGTCCCGGAGCGCGTAGGAATAGTGGGTGAATGCGGCGGGGTTGAGGATGACCGGACTCGCCGTGTCGACGGCCTCGTGGAGCCAGCCGATGAGTTCGCCCTCGTCGTTCGTCTGGCGAAGGTCGATGGAGTGGCCGGGAGGAGCCTCACGGTCGAGTTCGACGCGCAGGTCCTCGAGGGTGCCGCTGCCGTAGACATCGGGCTCCCGGCTGCCGAGGCGCCCGAGGTTCGGACCGTTGAGAACGAGGATGCTGACCATGGTTGTCGAGCATATCGCGCCCACCGGGCCGTTCGCGGCGGCGAGAGCGTGCCTAGATCCCGATCTCCTGGTACGCCGCGAAGAGCAGGCTCTCGTCCGGGCCGGTGAGAGTGGTCGGCTTGGCGATGTCATCGAGCACGATGAACCGCAGCATGCTGCCACGAGCCTTCTTGTCGCGCTTCATCACCGACAGCAGCGTGCTCCAGCGTCCGATGGGGTAGCCGATCGGCAGCTGCAGTGAGGTGAGGATGCTGCGGTGACGGTCGACGACGTCATCCGACAGTCGTCCGGTCAGACGCCCGAGCTCCGCGGCGTAGACCATGCCGATCGCGACGGCAGCACCGTGACGCCACTGGAAACGCTCGGCGTACTCGACGGCGTGGCCGAGGGTGTGCCCGTAGTTGAGGATCTCACGCAGCCCGGCTTCCTTGAAATCCTCGCCGACGACGCGAGCCTTGATGCCGATCGAGAGTTCGACCATTCGGCGGAACTCCTCGCTCTGCGAGTTGGTCGCGACATCCACGTCGCGCTCGATGATGTCGAGAATCTCGGGTTCGGCGATGAAGCCGTATTTCACGACCTCGCCGAAGCCGGCGAGGATCTCCATCTGGCTGAGGCCCTCGAGCGTGTCGAGGTCGACGATCACTCCGGCGGGCGCGTAGAAGGCACCGACGAGGTTCTTCCCCTCCGCCGTGTTGATGCCGGTCTTGCCGCCGATCGCCGCGTCGACCATGCCGAGCAGGGTCGTCGGTACCTGCACGAGGCGGACGCCTCGAAGCCAGGTCGCGGCGACGAAACCGGCGACGTCGGTGACCGCTCCCCCGCCGAAACCAATGACGGCATCCGTGCGGGTGAAGTCGGCCTGGCCCATCACCTGCCAGCAGAACGCCGCGACCTCGACCCGTTTGCCGGTCTCGGCATCCGGAATCTCGGCCAGCAGCACCTCGTAGTCCCCGATGAGCGACTCGCGGAGAGCGGCGGCGCGGGCTCCGAGGGTCGGCGGGTGCACGATCAGCACCTTCTTCGCGCCCTGGCCGATGACCTCCGGCAGTCGATTCAGGATGCCTCGGCCGATGAGAATCTCGTAGGGCTCGGTTCCCGAAACCGTGATGGTCGTGGTGCTCATCGTTCTTCCTTCGTGACCCAGTCGGCCATTTCCGCCGCGATCTGGTCGATCGGTCGATGGGAGGTGTCCCAGGTCCTTGATGCCAGTTTCTCGTAGATCTCGCGGCGCGTCTCGACGAGTCGCGTCCAGGCATCGATCCCCCCGGCGATGAGCGGGCGGCTCGAACCCGCGATCCGTGCTTCGACGGCCTCCGGACTGACGGTCACGAGAGCGACTCGCTGCAGGAGGAGGTCGGCCTGCGTGCCCGGGTCGAGAACGGCACCGCCTCCGAGGGATATGACGGCCGCCTCCGCGAGGGCGCGCGTCACCTCTGCCCGCTCCAGCCGGCGGAAGTACGCCTCACCGTGAGCGGCGAAGATCTCGGCGATCGGTCCGTGCGTCGACACGATCCGACGATCGGTGTCGATGAAGTCGGCCCCGAGGAGACGCGCGACCTTCTTGCCGAGCCGTGTCTTGCCTGCGCCGGGTGGGCCGATCAGCACGAGATGCGGGGTCGGACTCATTGGCACCCGTTCATCCGCCGAGAAGCGGGTCGGATGCGGCCCCGGTCCGCAGGTTCGCCGGGATCGCCGCGAGGTAGGCATCCAGGTTGCGCTTCGTCTCGGCGATCGAGTCCCCGCCGAACTTCTCGAGCACGGAGTTCGCCAGGACGAGGGCGACCATGGCCTCCGCCACGACACCGGCCGCCGGAACGGCACAGACGTCGGAACGCTGGTGGTGCGCCTCGGCCGCCCCTCCGGCCGCGATATCCACGGTGCGGAGAGCATGGGGAACCGTCGAGATGGGCTTCATCGCGGCGCTGACCCTGAGCACGGTCCCCGTGCTCATGCCACCCTCCGTGCCACCGGCACGGTCGCTCGATCGCAGGATGCCGTCATCGGTCTGGAACAGCTCGTCGTGCGCCTGGGACCCACGGCGGGCGGCCGTGGCGAACCCGTCGCCGACCTCGACACCCTTGATGGCCTGGATTCCCATGAGCGCGGCCGCGAGCTGCGAATCGAGCCGGCGGTCCCGGTGCGTGTATGAGCCCAGTCCGGGCGGGAGGTTGTAGGCGAGCACCTCGACCACGCCGCCGAGGGTGTCGCCGTCCTCGTGAGCCTCATAGACCTCGGCGACCATGCG
>JAODMW010000193.1 GCA_025464815.1 Microbacteriaceae bacterium
CAAGCCGGTGATCCTGTCGACAGGGATGTCCACTCTCGAGCAGATCGACGCGGCGGTGGACGTGCTCGGCACCGACCGCCTGGTGATCCTGCACGCGACATCCACCTATCCGTTGCCGCCGGAGGAAGCCAACCTCAGGATGATCACCATGCTGCAGCAGCGCTATGCCGGTGTGCCGATCGGCTACTCGGGACACGAGCGGGGACTGCAGATTTCGCTCGCGGCGGTCGCGCTCGGTGCGGTCGCCATCGAGCGCCACATCACGCTCGACCGCGCGATGTGGGGTTCCGATCACGCGGCATCCCTCGAGCCGGAGGGCTTCAGCCACCTCGTGCGTGACATCCGCATCATCGGCGAAGCCATGGGTGACGGGGTGAAGCGGGTCTTCCCGGGCGAGCTTGCGCCACTGGCCAAGCTGCGCCGCGTCCCGGCGTGAGTGCGCCGGTCCGGATCCTCACCGTTGCGGATTCCGATTCCTACGTGAAGTGGGGCGCAGCTCTGCTCGAGCGGGCACCCGCTGAGTGGGAGAAGTCGCTCCTCGTGCTGGCGACGCCGGTACTGCCGAGCGCGGAGCAGCTCTCCGCGGCCCTCGTAGGCGTCGGCTCGGACCTCGGGCAGCCGGCCATCGTCGACCTCTCGGCGCTCGCGGTGCGGGTCGCCAGGATGCAGCCGGATGTCGTGATGCTGTCGGTGCGCGGTCCGCTGGTCAAGGTGGCTATTCGTGCGATCATCGGGGCGGCGACGCGGCGACCTGTCATCGTGACCGGGTTGCCCGGAATCTCCGTGCCGGCCAGCCGCCGGGCCATCGCTTATCGCGCGCAGGCCGACCTCTTCGTGCTGCACAGTCATCGCGAAGTCCGCGAATTCGCGGAGCTCGCCGAAGTCATGGGCATCGAGCAGCGATTCGGGCTGGCGACGCTGCCGTTCCTCCCGCGCAGGGATCCGTCGCGGGGTCAGGACGGCGACGTCATCTTCGCTGCGCAGGCGAAGGTGCCGTGGGAGAAGAGCGATCGTATCGCCCTGCTGAGCTGGCTCGCGGAGTCGGCGAGGCGGCATCCGTATCGTCGTGTCGTGGTCAAGGTGCGTGCCGCCCGCGGCGAGCGGCAGACGCATGTCGAACGCCACGACTATGCCGACCTCATCGACGAGCTCGACCGACCGGCCCCGCACAATCTCGTCATCGCCGGCGGGGCGATGGCCGACCATCTCGCGGGTGCCGCAGCGCTCGTCACGATCAGTTCGACCGCCGCTATCGAGGCGATCGCTCTCGACATGCCCGTGCTCATCGTCGACGATTTCGGGGTGAACAAGCGGCTCATCAATACCGTGTTCGAGGACAGCGGGCTGTTCGGCAACAGCGGCGATGTGGTCGAGGGACGCTTCAAACGGGCAGAACCCGGATGGCTCGAAGACAACTATTTCCATGCCGTCGAGCACGACGACTGGACGTCGGAGCTGGAGGAGCTGCTCGTGCTGCGCGAGGCGGGCCAGCTCGTGCTCAAGAAGCAGAAACAGGGTGCGTTCGGGGGAGTGCTCAGGCGGGCCTGGGACCGCAAACGGGCGCTCGGACGATTCGATCGCTCACTCACCGGGATGATCGCGCTCGCCATCGGCATGCCAGCGCGCTTGGCGCTCATGCCGGTGCAACGGATGCGCCGGCGGCTCACGCGGACGCGGATCGACAGCGTGGAGTTCACCAGCGTGCGCTCGACTCGAACGGGCGTTCCGGCGTCCCGTCCATAACTCCTGCTGGATTCGATCCGCGCGACGATCGTCGACACCTGCGCAAAAAGGGCCTGTGGATAACCCGCACTTCGAGCGCGGCGTTCCGGCCATGATGTCCGGATGTCGAGGGCCGTCACGATCATCACCGAGCAGGTGCGGGAGCGCGTGCGCCGCGACGGCATCGACCTCGGCAGTGATCGTGCGCTGGCTGATCGCTACGTGCGCGACGAGGTTCAGCGTTACAGCGAGCGGGCACTCGGCGGTTCGCTGCCGATGCTTCCCGACGAACACCGGGCGGCTCGCGAGATCGTGGCGTCGATCACCGGGTTCGGTGCCCTGCAGCCCTTCTTCGACGATTCTGAGATCGAAGAGATCTGGATCAACGCCCCCGATAGGGTCTTCATCGCCCGTAACGGTGTGCCTGAGCTCACCTCCGTCGCCCTTGCAGAGACGGAGATCCGGGACCTCGTCGAGCGGATGCTGCAGTCATCCGGTCGACGCGTCGATCTGAGCAGCCCGTTCGTCGATGCGTCGCTTTCCGACGGATCACGGCTGCACGTTGTCATCCCCGACGTCACGCAGCGATATTGGGCCGTCAACATCCGCAAATTCACCAAGCGCATCCGCGATCTGCAGAGGCTCGTCGCGCTCGGGTCGCTCACTCGGCAGTCCGCTGAGTTCCTCCGCATGTGCGTCTTGAGCGGGCAGAACATCCTCGTCTCCGGGGCGACCCAGAGCGGCTAGACCACCATGCTCAACACGCTGCTTTCGGTCGCTCGGCCGGGCGAACGCATCGTCACGGTGGAGGAGACTTTCGAGCTCGATCTCGCCGCGCGGGACACGGTGGCGATGCAGTGCCGCCAGCCGAGTCTCGAGGGCACCGGCGAGATCACCCTGCGGCGCCTGATCAAGGAGGCGCTGCGGATGCGCCCCGACCGTCTCGTGGTCGGCGAAGTGCGCGAAGCGGAGTCGCTCGACCTGTTGATAGCGCTCAACAGCGGGCTGCCCGGCATGTGCTCGATCCACGCCAACAACGCCCGGGATGCCCTCGTCAAGCTCTGCACGCTGCCCCTGCTCGCGGGGCGCAATATCGACTCGTCGTTCGTGGTGCCGACGGTCGCGGCATCCGTCGACATCGTCGTCCACTGTGAACTCGCGCGTAACGGGCATCGGAGGGTGACCGAGATCATCGCGCCGAGCGGGCAGGCGACGAGTGGAGTCATCGAGGCGAGCACGATCTTCGCGATGCAGCATGGAGGGCTGGAGGCGACAGGGAGTTATCCGACGAAGACGGGCAAGTTCCGTGCCGGGGGATTCGATCTTGCTGCCGTACTCGCCGAGGGGGCGGCATGACCATCGTCGTCGGACTCGCGCTCGGCTTCGGACTGGTGCTCTGCGGCTCACCCTTCCTGTGGCCTGCATCCGTGCGCAGCGGGCGCAGGCGTCAGTGGCCCGTCACCACGCTTCATGATCGTCTCGCACGGGCGGGGTTGGGCTGGATCTCGGTTCCGGCCCTGGTCGTTGTTTCGATCTTGGCCGCGGTGGCCGCCACCGCGGCCACCTTCGCCCTCGTGCCCGTCGTCGCGATCGGGCTGATCGCCGGATTGGCAGGCTTGGTGCTGCCGACATCGATCGTCGGATGGCGCGCTCGCACGCGTCGTCGCGCGGCACGTGTGCTCTGGCCGGACATCGTCGATCACCTCGTCTCCGCGCTGCGCTCCGGCCTTGCGCTCCCCGACAGCGTCGTGACGCTCGCCTACAACGGTCCCGCACTCACCCGCGAGGCCTTCGCCGAGTTCGAGCGGGAATATCGCGCCACCGGCAACTTCGGGCTCTGCGTCGATGATCTCAAGACGCGGCTGGCAGATCCCGTCGCCGATCGAATCCTCGAAACACTGCGGATGTCGCGGGAAGTCGGTGGCAGTGAACTCACCACCGTGCTGCGAAACCTCGCGACCTACTTGCGCCAGGAGGCGGCGATCCGGTCGGAGGTCGAGGCCCGGCAATCCTGGGTGATGAACGCTGCCAAGCTCGGTGTCGCCGCGCCGTGGGTGATCCTGATCCTGCTCGCGACCCGGCCGGAGGCCGCTGCGGCCTACAACTCGTCCGCCGGGGTCGTGCTGATCGTCGCGGGCATGTTCGTCACGGCAGCGTCCTATCGCGTCATGCTCGGCCTCGGCCGCATGCCGGAGGAGCGTCGATGGTTCAGCTGAATGCGCTCTCGGGCTGGGCGCTCCTCTGCGGAGTGACCATGGGCGTCGGACTGTGGTCGCTGGTCAGCCTTGCGCCTCGACTGAGCCGGCCCCGGCTTCTCAATCGCGTCGCACCATACCTCGTCGATGTCTCACCCGGTGCGAGGGAACTCCTGTCCCGGCGCACGGTCGATCCGCTGCCCGTCATCGGGGCGCTGTTCGCTCCGGCGTTCACACGGCTGCGATCGATGCTCGGCCGCGCGCTCGGCGGCTCCGCGACGATCGAACTGCGCCTGCGCCAATCCGGCAGTGTGCTCACCGTCGAGGCATTCCGTTCTCGACAGCTTCTCTGGGCGCTCGGAGGTGCAGCGCTCGGAGTGGGCGGTTCGGTGCTGTTGTCACGCATGCAGCCGTTGGCCGTTGCGCTCCACGTCGTCGTCATCGCGTTTTTCACGGTCGCGGGGCTCGTGCTGCGGGACTACCTCCTGCAGCGCGCGGCCAGGGCTCGCCTTGCGCGCATCTCGAGCGAATTCCCGACCGTTCTCGAGTTCCTCACCCTCAGCCTGTCCGCGGGGGAAGGCATCCTCGACTCCATCCGGCGGGTCGCGCGCGTGAGCCACGGCGAGCTGGCTGCGGAATTGTCGGCCGTCGTCGCGGCCGTCAACACCGGCCTGCCGCTCTCGGAGTCGCTGTACGGTCTCGCCGATCGGGTGCAGCTCCCGGCGCTCACCCGCTGTGTCGAACAGATCACGGGCGCGCTCGAGCGGGGCACTCCGCTCGCAGAGGTATTCCGCGCGCAGGCGCAGGATGCCAGGGATGAGGCAAAACGGGAGCTTCTCGAGGTGGCAGGCAAGAAGGAGGTCGCGATGCTCGTGCCGGTCGTGTTCCTGATTTTGCCCGTCACGATTATCTTCGCCATCTTTCCGGGCGTCGCCGTACTGCAGCTCGGATTCTAAGAAGGGCACGAAAGGGAACCATCATGACCAGGATCAGGGAAGTCATAGCCCGTATCGGGCGAGAGGATCGCGGCGACGTGCCCGGATGGGTTCTCATTAGAAAAGTAGAATTAGGGGTACGTCGGTACGAATCCTAGTACAATCGTATTAGCCCGAGGTCGTCGCGGTCATAACTTCGCCTCGGGCTTTTCTGCGCCGCAAATCGGGTGCAAATTCACCGCAACCTGTGGATAACTCGCGCAGCCTGTCCACATCTGTGGAGGAAACGCCCACTATTTCGCCGCTCGACGTCCAACCGGCCTTTAGGTCGATTGTTGAGTCATGACCGCGACAACTCAGGGCATGCTCCCTGCCCTCCTCGATGACACAATTGCGTACCAGCGTTGGCCCTTCACCAAGGCCCTGCCTCCTGTCCACTCATCAGGAGAGACGCAAAGTGTCATTCCTTCTCTTCCCTCTCCGGGGAGCATCAAGCCATTCCTGAATGAGAACTCCACTCTTCGTGGACTGAAACTCTGCTCTCGTCGTCAGCCGTGCAAGAGCCGTCTGTGTCCATGGTGCTCTACCCGCAAGGCATCCCAGACACGGGCCGACCTTCGTCGGGAAGCTGCCCAGCATGCCTCCGTACTCAACCTGACTCTGAGTGTGTCGTCGTCCCCGTCGCTCTCCGACGCATGGGTGGCCCTGGCCGCTACTCGGGCCGAGTTCACCCGGTCCCGATGGCTCGCCACGAAAAGTACTTCTAGGTTCCGTCAGACCGAGGTAACCCATACCGAGCAGGGGTGGCACCTTCACGACAATTGGCTGTTGTTCGGCGACGATGACCAACTGCACCTGCTCCTCAATCGCTCCATCCCGCGGTGGCTGGACTCAGCATCCCGCACCGGCACCACGGCACACCCTCTGGGGCAGCACGCCACACTTACCCCGCACAAGTCCGATGCCCTCAGCTACACATCCAAGGGCCTTCTAGCTCAGCACGCCTCTCACACGAGCGCTCAGGGCCGTACACCGGGCGATCTCCTCGCCCTCTTCCATGCCGGGGATGCGGACGCCGCCGAGGCATGGCACGAGCTTGAGTCGTTCTTCAAGATTCGTGGTCATCGGTGGGTGGCCACGGGCGGGAACCTCTGGGGACAGAAGTAGCTAGGAAGCCCTGAGTGCCCAATTGGGTTTCAAAAACTCGATTTTGCCGGGAACCCCCATCGTCGCCCTGAATCACGGCGACGCACCATTCCCGGATGCCGCTCGAACGGTCTGGGAATCATCGGTCGATAGTTACAGAGAGAGCGGGCCGCACTCGGGTTTGGTACCCCGAGTCGAAACGCTGGGGACTAATGGCTTGCATTGCCATTCTCCGCCCCGGTAGCTTGCGGTTCGCTCTCCCGAATAGTGGGAACCCAAATGGCAAAATGCTCTATCTGCAGTAGCCCGGCCCGGCGCGCGATTGACGCAGGGTTGGCATCCGGCGAGCGCCCGGCAGACCTCCTGCGAGTCTTCGGAGACACCTACTCGTCGAGCGCGATGTACAGGCACTGCAGGGACCACCAGTCGCCGAGCGCTTTGGCCGTCTCTTGGCTCGACGGCGAAACGACCACGGGCGAACTCCTGTCCGACCTGGCCGGCCTCCGCAGGAACTTATTTGCCCAGTATGCCGAGCAGCGCAGCAAGGGTGAGGCCGCAGCATCCACGCGGAGCGCTCACGAGGCGCACGCCGTAAGCGCGACGCTCCTCAAGGCGCACGCCATGGATGACGATTCGATCCTGAGCCTGCGCTGGGCCGAGCGGACTGTGCGAGCTATCGCCCGTGCGACCCGTAACGATCCCAGCCACGCCCGTGCGCTCGCCGCAGCAGCACGAGAACTCAACGACTCCGAACTGGCCGACGACGCCGAAGCGCTCGCCGACAGCGCAGAAATCTACCTGAGCACCACCCGATAGGAGAAACCATGACCAAGCCAACCGAAACCCATTTCTGGGTCACCACAGACGGCGTAACGCTGTCCACCGTGCCGAATGCAACGCCCGCTAGCCCCGTTAGCGTCACACTGAGGAACGTCGTTTTCAAGCGCGGCGACACCTTCACTGTCACTTCCGCACTCATCGAAGCCACGAGGGACCTGTGGGGCAACTCTGTCTATGCCGACCTCACCCCGGAGGCTCAGACGGCACGCTGGGGCTCCGCATGGCTGGAGCCCGGCGAAGTCCATGACGACGTGCTGGCCGAGCTGGCCGACGAAGCCGCAGCAGAGGCCGAGGCCCTTCGTATCGCGAAGGTCCGGCAGGCCCACCAGTACGGCAAGAAACGCGCCACGGAGCCGGCCTACGACACGCCGGTGACCCGTTGACCCCGGACGAGAAGGCCGCGATCCTCGCCGCCATCGAGACGGCCGCTGACACCCGCTCGGCCGACGAAAAGGAAATCGACCGCATCATGGCGGGCAAGGCTCCGACGTTTGACGACGACCCGAAGCTGTACGACTGGCCGGACGCTCTCAGCGACGAAGCTCGCCGTGAGGCGGATTACTGGCTCAAGCTCATTGGGAAGAAGTAAGAAGTGCCGTATCCACTCGGAGGCGACCGCTACAAGGCCGGGCCATGGTATCCGGCTCCCGGAATCGAACCGCTGAGCTTGGAGGAGCGTTTGCGCGGGCCGGTGCGGCCTCCTGTGGCACCTGTGCAGCCCGCGGAAACGCTCAAACTGGAATGGGTCGCTTCCGAGTTTCGAGGCCCCTTCACCCTCACGGTTCGCGGGGTCACGTTTCACCTTCCCGTCGATGCGAAGGTCAAGCGGAGGCCGCCTCTCGTATGGGTTCTGGTCGATGGACTCGTGCACGTTCTTTCAGAGCGCGGCGACCTGCTCCTGTCGGCCGTAGACCGTGTGAGGTTCGCGAGGCTCTGGGAGAACCTGTAGTTCATAATCTTCCGGCAGGCGGAGCACTAGACAATCCAAAGCCCTAGCCGCCTGCCGGGACCATACCGCCGAGGGTGATGTATTCGCGCATTTGGGGCGCTGGTTTTGTCAGCCCGTCATCCCCGGCATCAACTCCAGCGGAGCGAATCTCAGGGACGGGGGACGCTCCGCTGGTCTGTACGAAAACGATGGTTTACGGGCAATTTCGAATACAGCCCGACACGCCGATGATTTATGTGACAAAACTCGTGAACGAAAACTATGTCACGCAGCCACCGTTTCTGTTACACTCGAACCATGACAAACCACCGCATCGGCTACAGCCGCGTAAGCACGACCGACCAGAACCCCGAGAGCCAGCAGGACGCACTGGCCAAGGCCGGGTGCACCCGGGTCTACGTCGATCACTTCACCGGCACGAAGGCATCACGCCCCGAATGGGACAAGGTAAAAGATGTTCTGCGCGAGGGTGACACTCTCGTGATTACACGGCTCGACCGGCTGGGCCGTTCGGCGAAAGACTTGCAGGACATCGCCGCCTACCTCGAACAGAACCACATTAACCTTGAGGCGACCGAACAGCCGATCAACACCAGCACGCCTGAAGGCAAGATGTTCTTTTCCATCCTCGCCGCGTTCGCGGAGTTCGAGCACGGGGTGATGAAGGCGCGCACCATGGACGGACTGGCGGCAGCACGCGCCCGCGGCCGCGTCGGGGGACGGAAAGCCAAGCTCAGCACTACGCAGGCCGCAGCCATCCGCAAGCGCTACGACGACGGAGAGACGGTGCAGGCACTGGCTGATTCGTTCAACACGTCGCGCCCCACGATCTACAGGACGCTGGAGAGCACGGCCAAGTAACACGGCACTATCGGACCCCCGCCGTACCACTGCGCAGCACAGTAAGTCGCAGCAGGTCGCGGGGGTTCTTTCATGTCCGCACAAGGGCACACAGGGCCGTTGGGACACTAGCGCGAGCGTGCCGCGTAAGTATGCCCCGATGTAGGGGCGTACCCCCACCCGGGTAATTTCGGCGGCCCTAGAGTCTCATCTCCTCCACCGGGCTAAAGGGCATGGCCGTGGTGAATATGCATGCTTATGCACGACACAGCGAGACAGCGAATGACGCGCTCAGCGAGTATTGCCGTAGCATTGCACGTATGGAACGCGAAGAGCCGCCAGTAGTGTGACCTACTGACGGCCCTCTGGCCCCGCGAACGGGTCGCCGTTTACCATCGTCATCTGTCACCGATGACTGTTCTTGCAAGAACGAAAGCCGTAGGCCAAGGTCTGCGGCTTTCTTGCTTCCGATTCTAGTTCGTGGAGTGTCAGCCCTGAGCACGTCGAGCGCGTGTTGCAGGTCGACCAGGTCAAGCCGGATGCGGGATCCAGAGGAGCCCACAACTTTCGCTGGAGCGACCGGGAACCATCCGTTCAATACGCTTGTGCCTATTTCCATGCCACACATGCCACACCTGCCACACATAACGATTTGATAGCCGGGGATAGCTCCGAATGAGTTTCCGCAGATTGAACTTGTACGGGAGGTAGTTGACCACCATGTCGAGCCCACGCATGCCCCGTACTACGCCTCTATGTGCGCGCCGACGGGACTCCCGGCCTGTACCTTTGGGCCGTGGATGTGCGGCGACTTATTGAGCGACTAACGGGAGTCGTCGCGGGCGCATGCTTCACGGTCTACTGGGCCGTCCTGGGCCTTAACGCAGCGCTGC
>JAODMW010000202.1 GCA_025464815.1 Microbacteriaceae bacterium
CGAAATGGATCGCGTTTCCCTGGTCGTCCCAGCCACCCGTGACTCTTTAGGCTCGTTGCATGAGCGCGCCAAAACCCCTCGCCGAACTCATCGATCCGGGATGGGCGAAGGCGCTTGAACCCGTAGCGGGCCAGGTCGCCGCGATGGGGGATTTCCTCCGGGCTGAGGTCGCCGCCGGCCGTGGCTATCTTCCCGCCGGTCCGAACGTGCTGCGTGCCTTCATGCGGCCGCTTGCGGACGTACGGGTATTGATCGTCGGGCAGGACCCGTACCCGACTCCGGGGCATCCGATCGGCCTGTCCTTCGCTGTCGAACGGCACGTTCGGCCGATACCGCGCAGCCTCCAGAACATCTACAAGGAACTGCACGACGACCTGGGGCTCGTCGCGCCGCCGCATGGCGACCTGAGCGCGTGGTCCGAACAGGGCGTCATGCTGCTCAACAGGGTGCTGACCGTGAGGCCGGGAGCCTCGGGCTCCCATCGGGGCAAGGGCTGGGAAACGGTCACGGAGGCCGCTATCCGTGCCCTCGTAGCTCGCGGTGGGCCTCTCGTCGCGATCCTGTGGGGCAAGGATGCACAGTCACTGCAGCCCATGCTCGGGACGACGCCCAGTGTGAAGTCGGTGCATCCGAGTCCACTCTCCGCGTCGGGCGGTTTCTTCGGATCGAAGCCGTTCAGCCGGGCGAACGCCCTGCTGGTGGAGCAGGGCGGCCGTCCCATCGATTGGGCGCTCCCGTCGTAGGCTTTAAGAATGCTTGAGGAGGAATACCAGGCGACCCACCGGCCGCGCGAGGCGCAGCGCAACCTGCCGCCGCTCGAGACCCCGTTCGAGTACTCGATTCGGGATGCTCGGCTGCAGGACATGCCGGACGTGCGCGAGATCTACAACCACTACGTCGCCAACTCCACCGTCACCTTCGACGAGGTTCCGATGACTCTCAGGCAGATGCGTTCGAAGTTCCAGCACGCGACCAAGCTCGGGATGCCGTTCATCGTCGCCGAGAGCCCGAGTGAACAGATCCTGGGGTACGCCTACGTCTATCCGTGGAAAGAGAAGGCCGCGTACCGTTTCACGGTCGAGAACTCCATCTACCTGCGCCCGGCATCCACGGGCAAGGGACTTGGCAAGGTGCTCATGGCCGAACTGATCGCCCGCTCGAAGGCCGCCGGACTGAAAGAGATCATCGCGGTCATCGCCGACAAGGGTGCCGAGGCCTCGATCCAGATGCATAAGAACTTCGGATTCAAGGAGATCGGCCACATGGGCAAGGTCGGCTTCAAGTTCGACCGCTGGCTCGGCACGGTGCTCATGCAGAAGTCGCTCAAGTAGGCGCCTGCCCAACCCCGCTGTGTTCTGTCGTCCGTGCGTCCGTTGCGGCAGCCGCACGGACGACAAAACGGCGCACGGTCAGCCGGGGGCGCGACCGGTTGGCGGCTCCAGGATGTCGCGAAGCGCCGCCTCGATGCCCGCGACGGTGGACGGCTCGCCGCTCCACAGCATCCGCAGCAGCAGGCCGTCGATGGCGAGTGCCGCCACACGGGACCGGTGGGCATCCTGCGACCCGACCGCGTTCTCGAGGGCCCGGTACCAGAGGTCGGCGGCTTCGCGCAGGCTGTCGCGGCGCATCGCGAGGAACAGCAGTTCGTATTGGGCGATCGCGGATGCGCGGTTCGTGTACGTCCAGTCGTACAGCACGCGGGCGAAGTCTTCGAGGCTCGGGGTGGTGAGATTCGCGAAGAGCGCGACCTGCTCCTCGGTGGCCCGCCGCAGTGCGCTCACGAGAAGGTCGTCGATGCTGGCGAAGTAGTAGGTGGCCGCGGCCAGCGGAACGCCGGCCTCCGCCGCAACGGCGCGATGCGTGACCGCTGCCGGCCCACCGCGTTCGAGCACTCGCACCACGGCGGCCAGCAGCGCGGACCGCCTGGCCTCGCCCTTCGCGGTGATCGCGGCCATCGCTAGTGCCTTCCGCCGAGCTCGAGGAGGGCGACACCGCCCACGACGAGTACCATGCCGCCGACCTGCAGAAGCGTGAGCGACTCCTTGAACAGCAGCCAGCTGATGACGACGACGAGCACCACTCCGACACCCGCCCAGATCGCATAGGCGATGCCGAGCGGCACGCCCTTGGTGAGCGATTGCGAGAGCAGCACGAAGGCGCCGATGTAGCCGACCGCGACGAGAATGTACGGAACCACCTTGTTGCCATCGCCGGTCGTGAACTTGAGTGCGGTCGTCGCGATCACCTCGGCGATGATCGCACCGGCGAGAAACAGATAACCCATGAACGTCCCTTCAGAATGGTACAAATGTACTGGAAAAGCCGTATCGGCGTCGGTACGCTCGATTCCATGACCGAATCGACAGTGAACCAGATCCGTCTCGTCGTCGAAACCGAGGATTTCGACTCGGCATTGGCCTTCTACCGCGACGTGCTCGGCCTGCCGGAAGAGGCGTCGTTCAGCGGCGATGGGGGAGCGCGCGTCGCGATCCTGCAGATTCCGAGTGCCACCCTCGAGATCGCGAACCCCGCGCAGGTGAGGATGATCGACGAGGTGGAGGTCGGTCGCTCGGTGAGCAGGGCATCCACCCTCAGCATCCGTGTGGCCTTCGAAGTGACGGATGTCCGCGCCACGACGGAGGCACTGGCTGCGGGCGGCGCCGAAGTCCTCGCTCCACCGACGCGCACCCCGTGGAACTCGCTCAACGCACGGCTTGAGGCGCCAGGTGGCCTGCAGATCACGGCATACCAGGAGCTGGCCGACGCACAGGATGTCTAAAAACGAGGCGGATCGCCGTTGGCCATCATCGAGGCTACCGGCGCTACAGTCGTTGCATGCCTGAAGCACCCCGCGAGCGTCCCGGGAATCACACCCTGCTGCGCTCGTTCGCCGGTCACGTCCGGGCTCGGCCAAAGGCGGTTTTCGAAGCCCTGGATCGCCGATTCCGACCGACAGAGGCCACGGAGAGCCTCTACACCGCCGATTCCGCGGCCTTCCTCATCATCGCCCAGGGCGGCTGGTGGTATCGGGGCGAATAC
>JAODMW010000209.1 GCA_025464815.1 Microbacteriaceae bacterium
CCGGTGGTCTCGCCTACCTGGGAGCCGTCGTTGGCGCGCTCGTTGCGGGGACTCTCTTCACGATCATCGGACTCGCCGCATACTTCCCGTACGCGATCATCGTCGTGATCGTTGCGCTCGTCTTCTCCCTTGTTGCTCGCGACAAGTCCACGCGAGACATGGTCGCGACTCGACTTCACCTGAAGTCGTTCTTCCTTGCATTCGTGTCGGCCCTGCGCGACAGCGATTTCCGGTTCGCTTGGATCGCGAAAGTGCTCCTGTACACCGGATACGCAATGTCCACCGGCTACGCGGTCTACATGCTCGAGAGCTACATCCGGCCGTTCATGAACACGTCGCAGGCGGCCGTCACGGCGCCGCTGATCACCTTTGTTGGGTTCCCCTTCGCCCTGATCGGAATCATCATTGTGGGTAGGTGGTCCGACAAGATCCGTCGTCGCAAGCCGTTCGTCATCGCTGCATCGGCAATCATGGCCATTTCCTTCCTGATCCCGTTCGTGTGGCCCACCCTCCCGGCCATGTTCATTCAGTCGGCCGTGATGAGCATCGGTTTTGGCGCATTCATCGTTGTGGATCAGGCGCTGTTCATCGAAGTGCTCCCGAATCCGGATTCGGCGGGTCGCGATCTCGGCCTTGCGGGTCTCGGTCTCAACTTGGGTCAGGCCCTGGGGCCCGCTTTCGCCGGTGTCATCGTGACGGTTTACGCCGGTGCGTACGGACCCATCTGGCTGGTCGCGTGCGTGATGGTCCTCGTCGCGACCGCCCTGATCATCCCCATCAAGAGAGTGCGATAGGCGGTCTCGATGTCGACGCAGACGCTCGGACAGGAGGTCGCCCGGCGGCTTATGCACGACCTGAACTCTGGTGTGTTCAAACAGGGTGACAAGCTTCCAACCCAGATTGAACTCATGACCCGTTACTCGGCTGGACGTAACACGGTCCGGGAAGCGGTGCAGGGGATTGTCGCACTGGGGCTCCTCGAGGTGAGGGCCGGCTTCGGCACGACGGTGTGCCGTATCGACGGGCAGGCCGTGTTGGCGAGGACCATGTCGGCGACGAAGCTGGATGAAGTCGCAATGGAGGATCTTCTCGAATTCCGTCTCTTGCTCGAAGGTGAGGCCGCTGCGCTAGCGTCCGACCGTGCGTCGGCAATCGATCACGAGGCAATCAGGACAGCTCTTGCCGAGTACCAGGACGCTGTGAGGCGGTCGGAAGAGGTCTATTCCCACGACGTCGCCTTCCATCGCGCTATCGCTGACGCCACTCACAATCGTCTCTACGTCGGGGTCATCGACACGAGCTCGCAACTGTTCCAGCAGGCGATGCAGGCGGCCGATCGCGCTCCCGGCGACATCTTTGAAGCAGCCGCCGAGCACGCGTTGGTTGCCCATCACATCCTGGCGGGGGATGGGGACTCTGCTCGCGCGGCCATGCGCGATCACATCGTCGCCGGAAACAACCGCCGACTAAGAACAAACACCAATCAAGAAATTGCCACATGAGGAGACACAATGCCGCTTGACCCCATAGTTGTCGGGTACCTGGCTTCGCTGCACGCGATGGCCGATCACACGCCGAGCGTTGACGACATTCCGGCGCTCCGCATCCAAGTCGACGCCTTGATGGGTGCCGCCGCCGGTGCCATCCTCGAGTCCGTCACGATCGAGGACCGCGTCATCGACGAAATTCCGGTTCGCCTGTACCGACCGGCCGGCGACGGCCCGTTCGCGCTTCACGTGTACTTTCACGGTGGCGCGTTCATCTTCGGGTCCGCCCTGTCCGGAAACGACGATCAAATGCTCGCTACGCGCGCTCAGGCCGCAGGATGCGTTGTTGCATCAGTTGAATATCGGCTGGCGCCGGAGCACCGATTCCCGGCAGGTGTCGAAGATTGCTACCAGGCGCTTCTCGGATTGGTGGAAGCGGCTGACGAGCTGGGAGTCGACTCAGGTCGAGTCACGGTCGGTGGTGCATCCTCGGGTGGAAACTTCGCAGCCGTTGTGGCCCTCATGTGCGCAGAGCGCGGTGGGCCCGCACTCCGTCTTCAGCTCCTCGAGGTCGCTGGGACGGACCTCACCAAGACCTCCCACGCGTGGCGCAACCCCGCGGAGGGACACGACACCACTCGTGAAGCAGATCTGGCCCTCATCGACATGTATCTGAACGACCTGCCGGAACGCGCACACCCTCACGCCTCTCCACTCTTCGCACCCGACCTGTCCGGGGTCGCGTCGACGTACGTGATGAACGCGGAATATGACCCGCGTCGTGACGAATGCGAGGCATATGTCGCGCGCCTGCAGGATGCGGGGGTTAGCGCTACTACGAGAACTCTCGAGGGCCATATTCACGGATCCATGGGAATCCCCGGATGGGAACCCGCGATCAGGTGGCAGGATGAGGCCAACCACATCCTGGCGCTCGCCAACTCGAATGCCTTGACTCTTGACACTGCTTAGGCGTGCTCGTCGAACCAAAGACTCGGTTTCCTGGACGAGTCGCCTTATTGCAAACCATGGATTGTCGTAGGCAGATGAGAATCCTGATCATGGGCGTCGCCAGTGTCGGCAAGTCCACAGTGGGCGCGGAGTTGTCCCAACAATTGCGCACGAGTTTCGTCGATGCCGATGTGTTCCATTCGGATGCGAATCGAGCCAAGATGGCCGCCGGTATTCCCTTGAACGACGTGGATCGAGCACCGTGGCTGGATGAGGTTGGGAGTGTACTGAGCACCTCGTCGAACCTCGTTGTCGCATGCAGTGCTCTGAAGCGTAGCTATAGGGATCAACTTCGAAAGTGGGCGCCGGATCTCTTCACCGTTCATCTCACCTCCAGCAAGGAACTGTTGATGGAAAGGCTTGCGACGCGAGAAGGCCATTTTGCAGGCGCCGACTTGCTGCCTTCGCAACTTGAAACGCTCGAATTGCTGAGTGCTGAGGAGAACGGCATCGAGATCAGCGCTGATGCAGACCTCGAGGCGATAGTCGAACGGATCACAAGTTTGGTGGTCTAGACCGAGGAGCTGTCCGCCCCCGGATTTTCGCGATTTTGTTCTCGACGATCGATGCTCATTCGGATGTGCAGGCGCATCGAGTCCCTTGCCGCATCGGCGTCCCCAACGGCGATGTAGTGGACAACGAGTGAGTGTTCCGCCGCAGCGGCAGCGAGATCGCCCGGTTCCCGTTCGGAGTCACCGACCCACTCCCGCAGTGCAGGAAAGCCAAGGTCTACGGCCTGCGTGTAGATCGAATTGTGAGCCGCGGCGGCGATTGCTCGATGGAACGCGACGTCCTTGTCGAATACATCCTCTTTGCGGCGAACGGCGTCCTGGTAGCCAGCCAGACTTTTCCGTATTTCGGCGAGCTCTGCATCGGTCGCAATTTGTGCAGCAAGCGAAGCGGTCTCTCCTTCAAACAGCAATCGGAAGTCGAGCATGTCCTTGAGCGCCGACTCGTCCATCTCAACCTCACCCAGACTCTGAGCGAGCGCAGCGCGCCCATCCGATCCAGTGACCGTTGTGCCGTAGCCGGCCTTTACCTCGAGCCGGCCCAGGGCGACCAGACTCTGCACCGCTTCGCGAACAGTGTTTCGTCCCGCGGCGTACCGAACCATCAACTCGCGCTCGGTGGGGATCCGGTCGCCGGGCTTGAACTCCTCACCGTTCAGATCGGCGCGAAGCCGCTCAAAGACTTCCTGTCCTCGCGTCTGACCGGGCATGTACGCTCCTTGATTTGACTAACGCTGCCCGACCATCCTGCACCGTACACATGAATCGTCCCATCTTTAGGCGCGCGTCGTCCGCTCATTCCCTTTTCACGCTGGTGTCAGCGCAGAGGGCCGCGCCGCGCAACTACACCGGCGAAGATCGCGTGAAGCAGCGGGAGCGCAGAAACTGCCATGAGGACCGTTCCAAATACGACATCCTCGGCACGAAGCAGAATGCCGCCGATCAACAAGGCGGCGAAGAGGATCGCCGAGATGATCCGTCGTCCTGTTCGGTCGATGCTGCTGAGGCGACGATCGAGCCGAGGCGTCTGCACCGAGATCGTGCCCTCTTCGATCCGCGTCGTGAGGTTGTCGAGCCGCTGGGGCAGCCGCGCGATGATTCCCAGAGTCGACATCGCCTGCTTCGCCACATCCTGGACGAGGTTCCCACCCTCGGCTCGGATCAGCTGGGCGGAATAGGGCTCGATGGCATTCCAGATATTGAAGGCGGGGTCGAGCGAACTGCACATCCCGGAGGTCAGCGACATTGCGCGGACGATGAGGAAAAAGTTCTCCGGCAGCTGAAACGGTAGCGAGCGCACGACATCACCGAACTCGACGGCAAACGCGCGGAATTCGCGTGGATCGACGTTCTGCAATTCGGCGAAACCCATCCCGCCGAAACGGGCGAACAGCTTCGTCATCGCTCGCTCGAGCTCCGCAGTGTCAGCGGATGGCAGGAGTACGCCTACCTCGCGGATGCCGTCCACCATCCCTTTGCCGTCGCGCGACGCGGCGGCGATGAGAACCTTCCGGAGACCCTGACGCAGGGCGTCTGGCACCTCGCCCATCATCCCGAAGTCGACGAAAGTGAACTTCCAGGTCCGGCTGGCGGAGTCCGCTTCAACGCCACCACCGAGCGGGGTGACGAAGATGTTGCCGGGGTGCGGGTCGGCGTGGAAGTAGCCATGAACGAACAGCTGATCGAACATGACCGCCGCGAACTCGTCGGCGACGTCAGACGGGTCGATGCCAGCTGCCCGCAGCCCTTCGATATCGTTGATCTTGATGGCGGTCACATCTTGCATGGTCAGCACCCGCCGCGTCGTGCGCTCCCACACCAGGTCGGGCACGCTCACCCGAGCATCGTCCGCGAAGTCCTGAGCGAAACGCTCGGCGCCGGCCCCCTCGTGCAGGTAGTCGATCTCCTCGAGGCTCGTGAATGCAAACTCCTCTACGAGGGCGGGTATGTCGACTCGATCCGAGACGAGGCGCACGTGGCTGAGCCAGCCGCTGACACGGCGGAGGGCGCTGAGGTCCACGTCGATGATCTTGTCGATGCCGGGTCGCTGAATCTTCACGACGACGTCGAGCAGTCCGGTTTCAGCTGCATCGTCTTCTGAGAGCCGCGCGCGGTGGACTTGACCGAGGGACGCCGCCGCTACGGGAGTTGGATCGATGAACGAGAACGCGCGCTCGAGCGTTACTCCCAACTCGGCTTCGGCGAGGGCTCGGATGCCCGGGAACGGCACAGGCGGAACCTCGTCCTGCAGACCCTCTAACTCATTGGTGATCTCGGGTGGTAGCACATCGAGTCGTGACGACATGAACTGGCCGACCTTGATCATGAGGCCTCCCAGGTCGACTGCGAGCACGTGGAAGTGCTGCGCAACGCGTCGCAGACGCGTCGACCTGCTGCGAGCTGCGAGCCGCGCGAGCCCGACCCGAGGGAGAAATAACTCGTACCACCACGTCTGCAGTAGATAGCGGACGGCGAACCGCAGGATCCTGCGGTAGCGGGCACGCATGTTTCCGACGTTGGTCATCTAACTCGTTTCCTTGACCTGGCGTGCGGTGGGCACTTGGTCAATCCTGAGCGAGGATGGAGTAGAGCTTGCGACGCGCCTCGTCGAGCACCGCCACAGCCTGCTTCACTTGCTCCGGGTTGCCTGAGCGTCCCACCTGTGCGGCTGCCTGAGCCAGGTCGATGCCGGCCTTGGGTAGCGCGGTCGCCCGCCCGCCGTCCCGAGTACTCTGCGCCTCCCACGGCGCGGGCTGATCTGCCGCAGCCTGTGTTGCCTGCCGTCCCTCGTCCGTGAGCGAGTAGGTCTTGCGACCGTTGGACTCCTCGGCGCTGATGAACCCCTCGTCCGCAAGCAGCTGAAGCGTTGGATACACCGAACCAGGACTCGGCTTCCACGCGCCGCCACTGCGTTCCTCGATCTCATGAATGATCTGGTAGCCGTGCATCGGCTTCTCGGCCAGGAGTGCAAGCACCGCCGCACGCACGTCGCCTCGCCCCATGCGCGTGCCGACCTTGCGCTCGAATTGTCCACGCAACTGCTCTATCGCTTCCCACGCCGCGGTGCCTGACCAGTTCTCGCCAAGGCCGCCACGGCGTCCCCCGAAACCGCTGCCCATAAATGACCCGCTCATGATGTCCTCCTCTGCGCCGCAACCACCGGGCTCGACGATACTTAACGATATATCTTTAAGCGAGCGATCGCGGAACTCGATTTCACATCCCGCCGTCTGGGTGACGCACTTTTGAGGCTACGAATGTGGGCCCAGGTCTCCGTAAACGCGGGCACCATCAGGGCGTTCCGGTCTATGCGGTGAGTTCGCGCCTGATGAGCACTTCGGCGGCGGCCCGTGCTTGAAATGCCGCGTCAGGTCGTCCCGAGATTGCGGCCGTCGTCTGGGCCCCTTCGGCGAGGATCGCCAACTGGGCTGCGAGTGCAGGAGATCCTCCCAACTCTTCGACGAGGCTTGCGACGTAGTGCTGGAAGGCGAGTTTCTGTCCGCGGGCGATCTCCGCGACATCGGGTGAGACTGCGCCGAGTTCACCGAACGAGTTGATGAAGGCGCAACCTCGGAAATCGTCCTGCCGGAACCATCCGTCCAGGAAGTCGTAGATTGCGAGCAATTTGTCGCGCGGTGTAGTTGCTGAAGAGCTGGCGAGTGAAACTCCCTCATTCCATTCTGCCGTCCATCCCTTCAGTACCTCGATCAAGAGCGCGTCCTTCGAAGGGAACAGCGAGTAGAGGCGCTTGAGAGATATGCCGGCGGCGCTGCGGACCGCATCCATGCCCACTGCCTGGATGCCACGTTGATAGAACAAAGCGTTGGCTGCGAGGAGCACCTGAGTGCGAGCCTGTTGCGGATCGATCAAGAAGAGCCCCTAGTGACATTGCGTTGAGAACGGTCGTTCTCTATAGTAGCAAATACACGAGAGAACGATCGTTCTCCAATGAATGAATGAAAGAAGGCACCTCATGCCGTATGTCACCGTCGGTCAAGAGAACTCGGGAGACATCGAGCTGTACTACGAAGATCAAGGCAGCGGTCAACCCGTTGTCCTCATCCACGGCTATCCCCTCAATGGCGCTTCATGGGAGCGCCAGACGCGCGAACTGCTTGCCGCAGGGTTCCGAGTAATTACCTACGATCGTCGCGGGTTCGGCGCATCCAGCAAGGTCGGGTCTGGCTACAACTACGACACGTTCGCGAGCGACCTTGACGCCGTGCTGTCGGTACTCGACCTGCACGATGTCATTCTCGTCGGATTCTCCATGGGAACTGGAGAGCTGGCCCGCTACGTCGGGAAGTTTGGTTCAGAGCGCGTCGCCAAGCTCGCGTTCCTGGCCTCGCTCGAGCCGTTCCTGGTCAAGACCGATGACAACCCGGACGGTGTGCCGAAGGATATCTTCGACGGAATCGAGACCGCTGCCAAGGCCGATCGTTTCGCTTGGTACACCGACTTCTTCTCGAACTTCTACAACCTTGACGAGAACCTCGGGAGTCGGATCAGCCAAGCCGCGGTTAACGGCAGCTGGAACGTCGCCGTCAGCAGCGCTCCGGCCGCGGCCTATGCGGTGGTCCCGTCGTGGATCGAGGACTTCCGGGCCGACGTCGCGGCCGTGAAAGCCTCCGGGATCCCCGCACTGATTGTGCACGGAACGAATGACCGGATTCTCCCCATCGACGTCGCGGGCCGCCGGTTCCGTAAGGCTCTGCCGGACGCCGAATATGTCGAGATCGACGGCGCTCCGCATGGCATGCTGTGGACGCATGCTGCCGAGGTCAACGAGGTTCTTCTGCGTTTCGTCGCGAAGTAGCAGCCGTGGTCGTCGACTGACTCGAGTCGGTCGACGACCGGCGGCTCGCGACCGGGTCAAGAATCCGATCTGTTTCGCGGACGAGCTGACCGAAAACTGACCTGACCTGTCGTGGTACATCAGTCGTCTTCATCTGAATTTGAGATGGAGTCTGTGGCGGGCCGCGGCGGCTTGTCGTTGCGGATATGGGAGATCTCATCGATGAACCGGGTCACTGCTGGCGCGAGTTCGCCGACCGAGGGAAAAGCCAGATGGAGATGACGCTCGAGTTGAACGTCGGCGAGGGGTTTCAGTAAGACGGAGGGCGTGGGGTCGGCGATTGTGGGGTGGCTGAGCCCCCCGGGGACAATCCCGACTCCAACGCCGGCGCCGACGAGCTGCAGTATGAGATCCCAGGAGTTTGCTTCGCAGACGATGCTTCGACCGAGACCTCGACCGGCGAACGCTGCGTCATTGAGAAGTCGTGAAGTCCAGGTCAGGGGGACTTCCACGAACCTCTCGTGCTCGAGCTGCGACAGACGCACAGTCTTCTCCCCGGCTAGTGGGTGAGCCGGGTTGACTGCAAGTTTCATGGGTTCCCGCCCCAGCTTCACGAGGCGCAATCGGTGTCCGGCGCTAGGTGGCGCCGGAACAATTGCACAGTCCAATTCACCCGCCTCGACCATCGCCAACATATCCAATGCAGCGAGTTGGTGAATCTCGACCGTGATGCCCGGGTAGTCGCGAGCGAAGCGGGCGACATATTCCGTTAGCGGCACGACGTGTTCGGCCAACTGCATCGCGCCGACGCGCAGGGTGCCGGTAATCGCCTCACGCGTATCGCGGACCGCCTGATGGGCATACCCGGCACTGCTGATCGTGCGTCGGGCTGGACCCTCGAGGGCGAATCCGGCGGCGGTCAGGCGAATGGGTCTGGTGCCACGCACGTACAGAGGAGTTTCCAATTCGCGTTCAAGCGAGTGGATCGAGTTGGAAAGGCCCGATTGAACAATGTGTTCACGCTCGGCCGCACGGGTGAAATTCTGCTCTTCCGCCAGTGCGAGAAAGTGGCGGAGCTGCCTCAATTCCATGTCTCCCCTTCGATCTGTTTTACAGATTGTAGCGCCCATCGCACGCTGTAGGAGGGATGAAATTCTGTGATTTAGGACGTACGCTGCCGAAAGCACATTGCCTTCCGATTGGAGAACACATGGCTACCGCAGCCGCGGACAACCCAGGACTGCCATACGCCCGTTCGCGAGCACGCCACCTCACGGGGTTCTGGTTGGTGACCGGCGCGGTCGTTGTCCTTCAGGCGTTCGCTACGCTTCCTACTCCGCTCTGGCCGCTCTATGCAGAACTGGATGGATTGAGTTCGACGCTGGTCACCGTGGCATTTGCGGTGACGGTCGTGGGCACCGTAGCCGGGCTTGCTTTTTTCGGGCATTTGTCGGATCGCTTCGGTCGACGTCGAATCATCGTGCCGGCGTTGGTCGTCGGAGTCGGCGCCGCGGTCGTGATGCTGATTTGGCCCGCGTATCCGGGGTTACTGGTCGGGCGATTCCTCACGGGGTTGGCGGTTGGCCTGGTCGCGTCGACTGCAACCACGTACCTGTCGGACCTGTACCGGAAGGCACGGCCTTCGAGCTCGATGACTCGTTTCCCCTCGACCGTGGCATCCATCGCAGTCCTTGGTGGCCTTTCACTCGGCCCACTCGTTTCCGGAGTGATCGCCCAGTGGTTCGCCGCGCCATTGGCTACGCCATATGTCGTC
>JAODMW010000215.1 GCA_025464815.1 Microbacteriaceae bacterium
TCGAACCAGGAAGCCGGACTGCACCGCGGCGGTCAGACCGCGTCCCGTGACGCCGGCTGCCAACAACTGCTCGCGGCTCGCGATCGTGATGCCGTACTCAGTGAACACTTCGTGCCATCCCATGGTAGGTAGCGTCCGGGTTGCACGTACGTCAGAACGGGAGCCGACAAGATCTGTGGAAAATCGAGGATGTGCATAACTCCTGCCAGTTGGCCAGGATGAGCTTCGTCGGCCCGGAATACCGGGGGACCACGGACTCGTCAGTCGAAGTTGCAGGAGTTATGCGCACGACAGCGGATGCGCTCGAACGGCACCGGCCTCCTGGCCGTCGAGGACACTGCAGCCACCTGGCCTCCGTGAAGTGAGTCCTCGCAAGTCGGGGAATATCCTCCGTCGAGAGGCGTTGACTACACTTGTGAACAGAAAGAACGTGCTCCGGGGTCGGTGAAAATCCGAACCGGCGGTGATAGTCCGCGACCTGCGGTTCCGAGCAATCGGTTCTGTGGCTGATTCGGTGAAATTCCGAAACCGACGGTTATGAGATCGCGAGGTCTCTCAGTCCGGATGGAAGGAAGCACGCGCACGATTCGAGAGGCATCGAGAATGCCGATCGAGGGTGCGGGTTGGTGATGCCGACCGTGGAAACCCGGAGCTCGTCCTATTTGCCCGAAGGGGCGGGACAGAGGACCGGATGACTGAGACAGCGATCGAGCAGGCCATGCGCCACGCGCTGTCGCTTGCCGCACGCGGCCCGGCCTATGGCGTGAATCCGCAGGTCGGCTGTGTCATCCTCGCTGCAGGTAACCACTCACAGATCATCGCGGAGGGGTGGCATCGCGGTGCCGGAACTCCGCACGCCGAAGTGGACGCTCTCAGCAAGCTCCGTCCAGAACAGACCCGTGGAGCGACAGCCGTCGTAACGCTCGAGCCGTGCAATCATTTCGGCCGCACAGGCCCCTGCAGCGAGGCGCTCATCGCGGCGGGCATCGGGCGCGTCGTGTATGCAGTGTCCGATCCTGGCGTGCATTCCAGCGGCGGCGCGGAGCGTCTTCGTCAGGCAGGGGTGATCGTGGAGTCCGGCGTGCTTGCGGATGAGGTCTCCGAGGCCATGCGTGCATGGCTGACCGCCACACGACTTCGCCGTCCCTTCGTGACTGTCAAGTGGGCCGCGAGCCTGGATGGTCGCGCTGCTGCCGCGGACGGCACGAGCCAGTGGATCACAGGCACGGCAGCGAGACAGCGCGTACACGAACAGCGTGAACAGTCCGACGCGATCCTGGTCGGTACCGGCACCGTACTCGCCGACGATCCCTCCCTCACGGCACGCGGGGATGCGGGCGAACTGATGCCGCACCAGCCGATTCCGGTCGTCATCGGTGAGAGAGCAATCCCGGCGGACGCGAAGGTGTTCAGTCACCCGCAACCCGCGATCGTGACCGGAAGCAGGGATCTCGGGAGCATTCTCTCCGAGCTGTTCGACCTCGGCATCCGCCATGCTTTCGTCGAGGGCGGACCGGCGCTGGCGAGCGCGTTCGTCGCTGCCGACCTGGTCGACCAATACTTCATCTACCTTGCGCCGATCGTGCTCGGAGGTGGCGGGCTCGCACTCGGCGACATCGGAGTCGCCACGATCGGCGAAGCAAAACGACTCACAATCGAGCACGTGGAGCGACTGGGCGACGACCTGCTGGTCGTCGCACGTCCCAGGGAAGGAAACTGATGTTCACGGGAATCATCGAAGAGCTCGGCGAAGTCGTCGAGTGGCAACCGAGCCAGGATGCCGCGCGTATCACGGTGCGCGGACCCCTCGCGGTCTCCGACGCGGGTCACGGCGATTCGATCTCGGTGAGTGGCGTATGCCTCACCGTCGTGGAGCAAGGCGCGGACTGGTTCACCGCCGACGTCATGGCTGAGACGATCGCGATGAGCACCTTCACCGCACCGCAGCCGGGTGACCGCGTCAACCTGGAACGCGCCGCTCAGGTCGGCGACCGGCTCGGCGGACACATCGTGCAGGGTCACATCGATGGAACGGGCTCGCTGCTCAGCATCACCGAGGGCGAGGCGTGGCGAGTGCTCCGCTTCACTCTCCCCCAGGATCTGGCGCCGCTCGTGGCGAGCAAGGGCTCGATCGCGGTCGACGGCGTCTCCCTCACCGTGAGCTCGGTCGGCGACGACTGGTTCGAGGTGTCCCTGATCCCCGAAACCCTCGCAACAACCACACTGGGGCTAAAGGCCGTCGGCGACCGCGTCAACCTCGAAACCGACATCCTGGCCCGCCACGTGGCGCGCCTCATCGCCCTTACCCCATTCCTCGGCGCGGATCACGACCTCGGAACCTCCGTCATCGACGGGGGCACCGGACAGGTCAGCCCGGGTTCGGCGGCAGGGAGCGGTGTTTCGCACACCGCCGCAGCCGCCAGTGCCGAGAGCGTCACTACACCTGCGGACAGCAGTATTACCGGAAGGAACGACAGATGAGCCTCGCAGACATCCCCACCGCCCTGGACGCGCTTCGCGCCGGCCGCCCCATCATCGTGGCCGACAACGAGAGTCGCGAGAACGAGGGCGACGTCATCATCGCCGCTGAGTTCGCGAGCCAGGAGTGGATCGCCTGGTTGGTGCGCAACTCGTCCGGCTTCATCTGTGCGCCGATGACCAACGAGATCGCCGACCGGCTCGAGTTGCCCGTCATGGTCGCCAACAACGAGGACCCGCGGGGCACGAACTACACCGTGTCCGTGGATGCGGCCGACCGGCTCAGTACCGGCATCAGCGCCGCCGACCGCGCGCACACGCTGCGCGTGCTCGCCAACCTCGAGTCGACGCCTTCGAGCCTTCATCGTCCCGGCCACATCATGCCGCTCCGCGCGGTGAACGGCGGCGTGCGCGAGCGCGACGGCCACACCGAGGCCGCCGTCGATCTGCTCAAACTCGCTGGCCTCATCCCGGTCGCCGCGATCTCCGAGATCGTGGCCGACGACGGCGAGATGATGCGGCTTCCCGGTCTGATCGAACTCGGCGAGCGTGACAACGTGCCTGTCATCACGATCGAGACGCTCATCGCCTACCTGCAGGAGACGCACTGCGACACCGAAGTTCCCCTCGCCGTGCCGATCCCCGAGACCTCGCGCGTCATCTTCGAAGTCGAGACCACCATCCCGACGACCCATGGCGAGTTCCGTTTCCGTGCCTACCGCGATCGGATGACCGGGGCCGACCATCTCGCGATCATCTCCGGCGACCCGAAGAATGGCGCGCTCGTCCGGGTGCATTCCGAGTGCCTCACCGGTGAGGTCTTCGGCTCTCTCAAATGCGAGTGCGGTCCCCAGCTCGATGCTGCGCTCGAGCAGATCCAGGCCGAGGGCGGCGTCGTCATCTACATGCGCGGCCACGAGGGTCGCGGCATCGGCCTCATCAACAAGCTCAAGGCCTACCGTCTGCAGGAGGAGGGTCTCGACACCCTCGACGCGAACATCGCGCTCGGCTTCCCTGCCGATGGCCGCGACTACGGCGCTGCAGTTGCGATCCTCGAGGACCTCGGCCTCTCCGAAGTGCGTGCTATCACCAACAACCCCGAGAAGCTGCGCCAGCTCCGCGAGCGTGGCATCACCGTGCTCGAGCAGGTTCCGCTGGTCGTCGGCGTCGGCAGCTTCAACGAGCGCTACCTCGAAGCCAAGCGCGACCGCATGGGTCACATCCTTCCCAACAACACCGAACTCGAGCAGGCCGCCGCAACCCGCAAGCGCATCCTCGAGATCTCGAAAGGACACATCGCATGAGCGGCGAAGGCGCACCGGACATCACCACGGATGGAACCGGCCTCAAGGTCACGATCGTCGCTGGCCGCTGGCACGAGGAGATCACGAACGGGCTCCTCGCGGGCGCGCACCGTGTGCTCGCGGCATCCGGGGCCGAGGTCACCGAGATCCGCGTCCCCGGCAGCTTCGAACTGCCCGTGGTCAGCAGGGCCGCCCTCGACAACGGTGCGGATGCGGTGGTCGCCCTCGGCGTGATCATCCGCGGTGGCACCCCCCACTTCGAGTACGTCTCGGATGCCGCGACGAGCGGTCTCACGCAGGTGAGCGTGCTCACCGGCAAACCGGTGGGTTTCGGGGTTCTCACGCTCGACGACGAACAGCAGGGGCTCGACCGCGCCGGACTCCCCGGCTCGAAAGAGGACAAGGGAGCCGAGGCCGCCGAGGCCGCCCTGGCAACAGCTGTCGTCATCCGCGGCCTCTCCGGCTAGCTGTACTACGACGCGGGCTCGGTAGAATTGGAGGGTGGTCAATCCCTTCAAGATCTTTGTCGTCATCGGTGTCGTGATCGCGCTCGCGCTCGCAGTTTGGTTCGTCTACATCTTCTTCATCAACCCGGGTAATCACGGTTCCTTGAACGTCACCTCCGCACAGGCATCCTCGGTCGAAACAGCCTGACGTGCGGAGTCCGATGCGGGTCATCGCATGGGCATCCGTAGTCGTCGCGATCGCGCTCGCCGTTCTCTTCGTGACCCAGGTGCTGCTGAAACCCGAACCGACGAAGCCGATCGAAGGCATCGAGTTCCACCAGTCGCAGGCGGTGCCGAACTTCGAGGACGGCGACCATCAGGTCACGGAACCCGCCCAACTCGCGGCGTTCAGCGCGCTCGTGAGGAAGTACTCGATCGACCTGGGCAACTTCGACACCGCCCTGAACGACGGATGCACCGGCGGTCTCGCGACAGACGTGACGGTCCACTTCACCGACTCCACCTCCCAGAAACTGCGGATCTATGATTGCGGGGGTCCGGTCGCGAAAGGCACTTTCGTGACGGATGCGACCGCGCTCTTCACCCAATGGCGCGACGGCGACACGGTACCGTGAACGTGCGCGACCTTGAGCCTTCGCGAACCCGCATCAGTCGAGGAACAACGCCCGCAGCCGCTTCGTCGTGAACACGAGACCTACCGCGATCATCACGACGTAGTAGAGCACGTGACCGAGCATCGCGACGCTGAGCGCGCCCGTCGTAAGACCGCGCACGAGTTCGACGCCGTGCCACAAGGGCAGCACCTGGATGACCCACTGGATCGGTTCCGGATAGACGGTCAGCGGATAGAAGGTCGCCGAGAAGAGGAACATCGGCAGCATGACGAAGTTGATCCAGTCCATCTGCTGGAAGGTCTTCATGTAACTCGTGATCGCCATGCCGAGGCTCGCGAAGCCGAAGGCGATGAGCAGCACGGCGGGAAGCGCAAGCAGCGCCGTCCAGGCGAGGTTGAGACCGAGCACCTGCATGACGATGAGGAAACCGCCCGCGTAGAGGGCACCACGCAGTAGCGCGAGCGAGATCTCGCCGAGCGCGACGTCCAGCGGACCCAGCGAGGTGGACAGCATCCCCTCGTAGAGCTTCGCGTACTGCATCTTGAAGAACACGTTCCAGGTCGAGTCGTAGATCGCGCCGTTCATGGCCGCCACCGCGAGGAGCGCCGGTGCGATGAATGCCGCGTACGGCACATGGGCTCCGGTGCTCGTCTCGACCGTTCCGACGAGGGCGCCGAGGCCGATGCCCATCGACAGCAGATAGAAGATCGGTTCGAAGAAACCGCTCATGACCACGAGCCAGTTGGTGCTCTTCGTGGCCAGGAGTCCGCGGTGCATGACCGACCGGGCATTGCCCGCGTAGAGCGAACCGAGCAACGAGGTCGAGCGGCGCTGAACGGGACGCGTCGGCGCGAAGGTGGTGGGTGCGGTCACTTGTTCAGCCTCCTCGTCACGACACGCTGCGTGATCTTCCAGCCGAAGAAGCACAGCGCGCCGAGGTAGGCCACGTGGACGACGGTCAGCCAGGTCGGCTCCGCCATGCCATAGCTCAGCACACGGCCGAGCTCCGTGCCGTGCCAGAGCGGGGAGATCCAGCCGATCCACTGCAGGTAGACGGGCAGCTGGGTGAGCGGGAAGAAGGTGCCGGAGAACAGGAACATGGGCAGGATGCCAAAGCGCATGATCATCGCCATCTGGCCTTTGTCTTCCTCGATGCGCGAGGTGTACGACATGATCACGAGCGCGACTGCGAGTCCCGTCAGCACGGCGGAGAATACGGAGACGATGCCGAGGGTCGAGGGCACGGCACCGAACAGCACCATCACGACGAAGTAGAGCACGGCCGTCGGCAGCATGCGCGCGAGGATCGCGATCGTCATCCCGTTGACGATCTGGTTGCCGCTGATGGGTGCCGCATTCATCCCGTAGAAGATCGGGTTCCACTTGAAACCCATCATCATCGGGTAGGTCGCCTCCTCACCCGCCACTGTCACCGCCGCCGTGGCGAGCAGTGCCGGCGCGACAAAGGCGAGATAGCCGACTCCGGCGACACCCTGCCCGACCTGGCTCTTGTCGACAAGGCTCGCAAGGCCGACGCCGAGCGCGAAGAGATAGACGAGCGGATTGCCGATGCTCGTTGCGATGATCGTCTGGAAATACGAGCGCATCGACCGGATGCGGTGCTCGGCAACGTACCAGGAGCCGTACTTGCGAGGCTTGACACCCGCGGCGAGCGCTCGCTCGGCGGTCTGCAGGGTCGCGGTGGTCTGCCGTGAGCCTGTCGAATCGGTCATTCGATGAGGCTCCGCCCGGTCAGGCGCAGGAAGACGTCCTCGAGACTCGACCGGCGCACCAAGCTCGTGATCGGCTCGAGACCCATCTCGGTGATCTTCTGGAGTTCCGCCTCGCCGTTCTCGCTGTAGATCAGGATGCGGTCGGGCAGCACCTCGATGCGCTCCCCGATCCCCCGGATCCGCTCGGCGACCTCGGCATTGCGATCGGAACCGAAGCGCACCTCGACGACTTCGCGAGTCGAATACTGCCGGATGAGGGCGGCGGGTGCTCCCTCCGCCATGATCGTTCCCTTGTCGACCACGACGAGTCGATCGCAGAGTTGTTCGGCCTCGTCCATGTAGTGGGTCGTCAGCACGAGGGTGGTGCCCTGTTCTTTGAGCCGGAACAACCGGTCCCAGAGGATGTGACGCGCCTGCGGGTCGAGGCCGGTCGTCGGTTCGTCGAGCAGCAGGATGCGCGGCTCGTTCATGAGCGACCGCGCGATGGTCAGCCGGCGCTTCATTCCGCCGGAGAGGTCGTCGACCTTCGCCTTCGCCCGGTCGGAGAGCTGCGCGAACTCGAGCAGCTCATCCGCTTTCTTTCCCGCAGTCTTGTTCGGAATACCGAAGTAGCGGCCGTAGACGATCAGGTTGTCGCGAACGCGCAGCTCCATGTCGAGGTTGTCCTGCTGGGGCACGACTCCGAGTTGCGATCGCACCTCCGGACCGTGGTCGTTCGGATCGAGGCCGAGGATGGAGAGGTCGCCGCTCGTGCGCGTCGAGACCGCGCCCACCATCCGCATGGTCGTCGACTTGCCCGCACCATTCGGACCGAGCAGCCCGAACGACTCCCCCGGCGCGACCTCGAAGGAGATGCCGTCGACGGCGGCGACCTCCTTGTACTTCTTGGTCAGGAGGTTCGCAGTGATCACAGGTGCGGACATGAAACCCCACCCTAGCCAACACCGCCGTCATCGTCTGCGATCCCGTTCCTCCGCCCGCACAGCGCCCTGCCACGGATGTCAACCCAAGTTGACATCCGCCCGGTTGTCAACTACGGTTGACAACATGTCCGATGCGCTCCAGACGCTCAGCGCCCAGGCCGGCGACGAGAACCCCCTCAAAGCCCTGCACGCCGTGAGCGAAATGCACCGTGAACTCGACCGCTACGAAGCTACGCTCGTGCGCAGGGCACGCAATCTCGGCATGGGCTGGCAGATGATCGCGACTGCGCTCGGCGTCTCCCGCCAGGCCGTCCACAAGAAGTATGGGCGCAGCTAGCCCAAGTTACTTCGTCCGGAGTACGAATACCGCCGGGCGCAAAGGAAGACTAAAGGAATCATGAGTACCACGACGCAGGCTCCGCGATCCCGCTCGCCCTTCGGACGCCCGAAAAAAGACGACGGGCCGAAGGCCAGGTTCAGCCAGCTGCTCCCCTATCTCTTCGAGCACAAGAAGATCCTCGGCGTGGTCATCGCGCTGAGCGTCCTGAGCGCCGGTGCCTCGCTCGCGCAACCACTCCTGGTCAGCCAGGTGATCTCGGTGGTGCAGAAGGGCGAAATGCTCGGCGCGCTCGTCTGGTTGCTCGTCGGGCTCGTCGTCGTCTCTGGCCTGCTCAGCGGCTTCCAGCACTACCTGCTGCAGCGCACCGGCACGAGCGTCGTCCTCTCTGCACGTCGCCAACTGGTCCGCCGGATGCTGCGGCTCCCGATCAGCGAGTTCGACACCCGCCGCACCGGTGACCTGGTCTCCCGCGTCGGCTCGGACACCACGCTGCTCTACGCCGTGATCACCCAGGGACTCGTCGATGCGGTGGGAGGCGCACTCGTCTTCGTCGGCGCCCTGATCGCGATGCTCGTGATCGACCCGCTGCTGCTCGGACTCACCGTGCTCGTAATCGCCGTGTCGGTCGTGACGGTGGTGTCGCTGTCCGGCCGCGTGCGGGTCGCGAGTCGCAAGCAGCAGGAGAAGGTCGGCGATCTGGCCGCCTCGGTGGAACGCGCCATCAGCGCGGTACGCACGGTACGGGCATCCAATGCCACGGAACGGGAGATCGCGGCCGTCGAAAAGGATGCAGAGGGCGCCTGGGCCATGGGCATCAGCGTCGCGAAGATCTCCGCGCTCGTCGTGCCGATCGCCGGGATCGCGCTGCAGGTCTCGTTCCTCGTCGTCCTCGGCGTCGGCGGCTTCCGCGTCGCGAGCGGCGCCATCACGATTTCGAGTCTCGTCGCGTTCATCCTGTTCCTGTTCATGATGATCATGCCGCTCGGCCAGGCCTTCGGCGCGATCAATTCCGTCAACCAGGCGCTCGGTGCCCTCGGACGCATCCAGGAGATCATCTCGCTGCCGAGCGAGAACGAGTTCGACGCTGCCATCGAACCGGCCGCTCCGGTGAGAACGGATGCGGCGATCAGCTTCGAGAACGTGCAGTTCACCTACCCGGATTCCACGATCGAAGAGGATGCTCCCAAGGACCTGACCGTGCTGCACGGAGTCTCCTTCGAGGCTCCGCGCGGTCAGCGCACGGCGCTCGTCGGCCCGAGTGGCGCGGGCAAGAGCACCATCCTCGCGCTGATCGAGCGGTTCTACGACCCTCGGGAGGGTGTCGTGCGCCTCGGAGGGATCGACATCCGCGGCCTCGACCGTCACGACCTGCGCGCGCAGATCGGCTACGTCGAGCAGGACGCTCCCGTGCTCGCCGGATCGCTGCGCGACAACCTCACGCTCGGCGCCCCCGACGCGACCGACGAACAGTGCATCCAGGTGCTGCACGATGTCAACCTCACCGAGGTTCTCGAGCGCAACGAGCTGGGCCTCGCCGCTCCGGTCGGTGAAGACGGCATCATGCTCTCAGGCGGCGAACGCCAGCGTCTCGCGATCGCTCGCACCCTGCTCGCGGCCCCGCCCATCCTGCTGCTCGACGAATCGACCTCCTCGCTCGACGGACTCAACGAGCAACTGCTGCGCGAAGCCATCGACGCGGTCGCCGAGAACCGCACGCTCATCGTGATCGCGCATCGGCTGTCGACCGTGGTCGACTCCGACCAGATCATCGTGCTCGACCACGGTCGTGTCGTCGGCACGGGCACCCACTCGGAGCTGGTGAAGAGCACCCCGCTCTACAAGGACCTGGCGAAGCACCAGCTGCTCGTCTAGCGCGCAGCAGCGGCGTGTTGGTACCCTCCAGTTGACCGATGGAGCGTGATGGCGATGGCTGCTGGAACGAAGGACGACCCCTGGGAGCTCACCACGGCTCCGGGAACCTCGCAGTACACGATGTACCGCGACGGCGACGAACTCGTCTGCCAGGTCGGCTCGACCACCCTCAAGTACCAGGCGCGCGCGATCGACGACCTCCACTCCTGGCTGAAAGAACAGGGCGACTGGGTGCCGCTCGGGGCTGCCGATGAACAGAAGCCGGTGGTCGAGGGAACGGTCGAGGCCTGGGGTCGCTCAGGGGCGAATCCGGTGGGCGGCTGGTACGGCCTGCGCAAGGGCTATCGCGGACGCTTCGGCATGTACCTGCCACCGTTGCTCGAGCAGCTCGGGTTCGTCGAACTCACGCACGGCGCCCGCAACAACAGCGTCAAGGCGATCTAGTCGACGAGCGCCCACATCGCGACGGCACTCGCCGCGGCGACATTGAGCGAGTCGATCCCGTGCGCCATCGGGATCTGCACGATCGTGTCGGCGGCCTCGAGCGCCTCCGCGGTCAGGCCATCACCTTCCGCGCCGAGCACCAGGGCCAGTTTCTCTGGAGCGTTCGCGGCGAAGTCGCGCAGGCCGATGGCATCCGGGCTCAGTGCCATCGCCACAAGGTGGAAGCCGGATGCGGTCAGCACCCGCCGAGTGGACGCCCAGTCCCCGACGCGCGTCCACGGCACCTGCAGCACCGTGCCCATGCTCACGCGGATCGCGCGCCGGTAGAACGGGTCGGAGCAGCGCGGGGTGACGAGCACGGCATCCGCTCCGATCGCGCCGACCGAGCGGAAGATAGCGCCGACGTTGGTCGGATCGGCCACGTTTTCGAGGATCACGACGCGACGGGCATCCTCGAGCAGAGATTCGACCGAGGGCAGCGGGGGGCGGTGCATGGCGGCGATCAGGCCGCGGTGCAGGATGTAGCCCGTGAGCTCCTCGAGCAGATCGCCCGGCCCGGAGAAGATCGGCACGTCGTCGCCCAGGAGGGTGCGCGCCTCGTCCACCGCGCTGCCGAGGGCGAGCACGGAGCGTGGAACATGGCCGGCACGAAGAGCGCGCTCGAGTACCAAGGCCGACTCGGCGATGTAGAGGCCGTGCTCCGTGCCGCGCGCCTTCTTCAAGGCGACGTCCGTCTGGTGGGAGTAGTCCGCGAGACGCGGATCGGCGAGATCGGCGATCTCGATGACGGTCACGCGAAGGGATCCGGCGTGAGCACGTATTTCGTCTCGAGGTACTCGTGGATGCCCTCCGAGCCGCCCTCGCGACCGAGGCCGGACTGCTTCACGCCGCCGAAGGGCGCAGCGGCGTTCGAGACGACACCGACGTTGAGGCCCAACATCCCGGTCTGCAGGCTCTCGACGAGGCGCTGGCCGCGGGCGAGATCGCGCGTGAAGGCGTAGCTCACGAGGCCGTACTCTGTGTCGTTGGCTTTGCCCACGGCATCCGCTTCGTCCGTGAAGGTCACGATCGACAGCACCGGGCCAAAGATCTCTTCGCGCAGGATGTCGCTGCCGGCGCGCACATCGGTGATGACGGTCGGTTCGTAGAAGGTTCCGTCGCCCTCCACGGCGGAGCCGCCGGTCAGCAGGCGGGCACCCTTCGATACCGCGTCCTTGACCAGGCCGTCGGCCTTGGACACGGCCGCGTCGTTGATGAGCGGTCCGATGCCGACGCCGTCCTCGGTACCGCGACCGACCTTGAGCTGCTTCACTCGCGCCGTCACCCGTGCCGCGAAATCCTCCGCGATGGACTCGTGCACGATGAAGCGATTCGCGGCGGTGCAGGCCTGGCCGATGTTACGGAACTTCGCGATCATCGCGCCGTCCACCGCTTTCTCCAGGTCGGCATCCTCGAAGACGAGGAACGGCGCGTTGCCACCCAACTCCATCGAGGTGCGCAGTACGTTGTCTGCGGCCTGCTTGAGCAGGCGCACGCCGACCGGAGTCGAGCCCGTGAAGCTCAGTTTGCGCAGTCGTGGGTCGGCGATGATCGGCGCGGACACCTCACCGGAGGTGGAGGTGGTGACGACGTTGAGCACGCCCTTCGGGAGCCCGGATTCCTCGAGCAGCTTCGCAAAATAGAGCGTCGTGAGCGGCGTCAGTTCCGCGGGTTTGACGACCGCCGTACAGCCGGCAGCGATGGCCGGTGCGATCTTGCGGGTGGCCATGGCGAGCGGGAAATTCCATGGCGTGATGAGGAAGGACGGCCCGACAGGCAGGTGGGTCACGATCATGCGGCCCGTGCCCTCCGGGTTCACGCCGTAGTGACCGCCGATGCGTACGGCCTCCTCGCCGAACCAGCGAAGAAACTCCCCGCCATAGGCGACCTCCCCGCGCGCTTCGGCGAGCGGCTTGCCCATCTCGAGCGTCATCAGCAGGGCGAATTCGTCCGCTCTCTTCTGCAGCAGGTCGAAGGCTCCGCGCAGGATCTCGCCGCGCACCCGTGGCGCGGTGGACGCCCAGCCGTCCTGGGCCGCGACGGCCGCGTCGAGGGCGCGCGTGCCATCCGCCACCGAGGCGTCCGCGATCGTCTTGATCACGAGGCCGGTGGAGGGATCGTGTACTTCGATGGCGCGACCCGAGGTCGAATCGACCCAGTCACCGCCGATGAAGAGCTGGTCGGGCACCTGTGCCAGCAGTTCGGATTCTTGGGCAGCAGTCATACGATCGAGTCTAGTTATCGACGGAGACGGTCGAGTCAGGAGTGCGTCACCGTCGCGCCCGCCGCGGCGAGATCCTCGAGGGCGACCTCGCTCGAGTCGGCGGCGACGCCGGCCACGAGGTTGCTGAAAACCCGCACCTTGCGTCCGGTGTCGAGGGCGTCGAGGGCGGATGCGAGCACGCAGTAGTCGGTCGCGATGCCCACGACATCGATCTCGTCGATGCCGAGCTCATCGAGTTTGTCTGGCACCGATGCCCCGTCGTCGGTCACGCCCTCGAAGATCGAGTAGGCCGGCTTACCCTGGCCCTTGCGTACCTCCACGGTGACGTCGGACGTCTCGAGATCGGGATGGAACTCCGCGCCGTGCGTCCCTGCAACGCAGTGCACGGGCCAGGTGTTGACGAAATCCGGGGGCGCCGTCGTGGCGAAATGGCCGCCATTGTCATTGTCGGCGTCGTGCCAGTCACGGGAGGCGAAGACCTCGTCGTAGCGATCCGGATGCTCCGAGAGATATCGAGAGATGCCTGCGGCGACGGCGTTGCCGCCTTCGACCCCCAGGGCTCCGCCCTCGGTGAAATCGTTCTGCACGTCGATGATGAAGAGTGCGCGGGTCATCTTCCCAGTCTAAGTTTCGGCGCGCCCTCCACGAGAGTGCCAAATGAAGGAACTGGCGGATTATGGCAGATGCCCAGCCTCGGAAAACCGGGATTAGCCATCCGCGATCTCCTTCATTTGGCACTGTGCGCGGCACGTTTGGCACTGTGCGCGGGGCTCTGGCCGGCAACTCGCCGCGTCCTGGGGGGGGACAGCTGCCTATTCGACCTTGGGTCTCGTGGCCAGATCAGTTGTTCGACAGGTTGTTTCCGCAGCTGAAGGCTGCCGTGGTGATCGTGTCGAGTGCCGGCTGGGTCCTGCTGTTGATCGCACCGAGAGCATAGAACGCGAAGGAGAGCAGCGTGCCGTCGGAGGCGTGGATGACCCCCGCGAGCGCGTACTCGGTCTTGATCCATCCGGTCTTCGCGTTCACGGCCCCACGGGCGACCGCATTGGCTCCGCTGAACCGGCTGGCGAGCGTTCCGGTCTTGCCCGCGATGGGCAGGGCGTCGTAGATGATGTTGAGGTTCTGGCCGCCGAGGGCAACCTTGGCCATCAACTGCGCCACGAAGGTGGCTGGCACGCCGTTGTTGTTGCTGAGTCCGGAGCCGTCACGGATCGCGACTCCGGTCGGCTGCAGCCCATACGACACCAGCGCGTTCGGGATGACCTTCGCCAGCGACGCGGACGAACCATCGTTACCGGCGACCTTCGAGGTCACGCGGGCCAGCATCTCGGCGAGAGTGTTGTCGGAGACCGGGAGCATCTGGCCGATGAGCGTTCTCACCGGCTGCGACTTGACCTCGCCGAGGGGTGCGGCCCCCGCCGGCGCGGCACCTGTCGACACGGTCAGGCCGGCGATTCCCAGTGCCGAGACGAATGCCTTGCCTGCATCGCCGATCGGGTCATTGCTGCGCGGACTGTCCTGGGCGCGGGGGTTCGCGCGACTGCCGTCGACCATGAGCGCCGTGACCTCCGGCTGGTAGCCCTGTGTCTGTTCGCTGCGCTCCCAGGTCGGATCCCAGTTGTCTTCCGGATTCCACATCGTCGAATCGAGGACGACGCTCGTGATCTCGACCCCGTCGCCATTGTGGAGAGCGGCCCACGCCGCCTTGACCTGGGCCGCCAGGTCGCCCAGCGTCGGAGCGCCCTTGTAGACGCTTCCGCCGCCGGCGCTCAGCGTGGGGTCGCCACCACCGACGAGGACGATGCTTCCCGGCGCGCTACCCGCGACCACTTTGGTCGAGAGCTGATAGTCCGGCCCGAGCACCGCGAGCGCGGCCGCCGAGGTGAGGGTCTTGAGAACGCTCGCCGTGCGCGATGGCGTCGCTCCGTTGCGGTCGAAGAGCACCTCGCCCGTGGTCGCGTTGATGACGCTGCCCTGGAAGGTCAGGAGATTCGGGTCGGCCGCCTTTGCCGCGATCGAACAGGTGCGCAGGTGGGTCGGATCGGCCACGGCGGTGGGGACCGGGCGCGGCGGTGGCGTCGTCGGCTTCGGGCTGGACGACGGTACGACGACCGAGGATGCCGACGCGGATGACCCGACAGCGATCCCGGCGAAGACCGAGCCGGTACCCAGCAGCACGAACACCACGGCCAGCGCCGAAATCAGCCAGGCCCTCGGATGCTGGGAGATGCCCGCGAAGATGCCGGCACGGGCAGTGGGCTGGTCCGCATCCGCGGCCGGTGCTATCGCCTGGGGAATGAGTTCGGTGGCCTGAGCCGCGGGAATGACTCCGGGCAGAAGCTGGGTGGCCTCGGTATCCTGCGCCCTGTTCGCCTCGCGCGCTTCGCGACGGCTCAGCGGCTGGCCCGGCTGCTCTGCCGGGCTTGAATTTTCCGGCTCGTGGGCCTGTGGATCTCGCGGGTCGCTCACTCCCCCATGATAACCGGCAGCGCTGCAGGCCTCTCTATCGCTATTCTCCCGGGTACTTCAGGCCGATCTGGCGCCGGATCTCGTCCAGCGTCTCCATGATCTGCAGCGATTCGGATGGTGGCAGAATCGCGCCCTCGGTGAGGCCGGCCTCGATGAGCCTCTCGACCTCCCAAGCCTGGAACTGCATCCCACGGGTGCGCTCCGGCTGCTCGAACCGCTCGATGACCCTGTCGTC
>JAODMW010000255.1 GCA_025464815.1 Microbacteriaceae bacterium
GTTTCGCGTGCAGCACCCTGTCGCGGCGAAGAGCGTCGATGGCGATCCGACGGGCGGTCGTCGTTGCCCAGGCCCCGATGTTCTCGATCGGTTCCCCCGCGGCCAGCCGCTCGGCCGCGCGCACGAACGCCTCCTGGGCCGACTCCTCCGCGAGATCGAGACTCCCGAAGGCGCGAAGAGTGGCTCCGACCACGCGGGGCCACTCTTCGGCGAACGATGCGGCGAGTTCAGCGTCCATCGACCAATTCTCGTCGTGCTCTCACATTCCCGACATATCCCAGATCGGACGGACCTCGATGTGGCCGCTCGTGGGGCAGAGAGCCGCGAGCTCCTTCGCCTGCTCCAGGGTGTCGGTCTCGATGACGTAGTAGCCGCTCAGCACCTCTGTCGTCTCGGTGAGCGGGCCGTTCGTGTAGACGGCGGGCTTGCCGTCCCGCGCGGGTGTCACCGCGAATCCGGTGGATTCCGACTGCAGAGCCTCGCCGCCGAGGATTTTCGCCCCAGCAGCGGCGACCGCCGCGGCGAACGCACCGTGTTCCTTCTGCGCCTGTGCGTGCTGTTCCTCGGTGACCGTCGCCGAATCCCAATCGCCTTCGACGATGAGGACGAGATATTGCTCTGACATGAGTGCTCCCTGTGTCGGGGACCGTTCGGTCCCGATCGATCGTTCAAGCAAACGACGAACGACGTCGGACAGAAATCGACAATCGCAGAAGAAAGCTACTCCGTGATGTCGATTTCCCGCAGCAGGTCCGCGTTGATCGCGGTGCGGACCGTGTCGAGCAGGCCGTCGGGTACCGGAGAGTCGACCGTGAGCACGCTCAAAGCCTGGCCGCCGGCTTCCCGACGGCTGATCTGCATGCCCGCGATGTTGATGCCGGCATCGCCGAACTCTTTGCCGTAGATCGCGACGATTCCTGGACGATCCGTGTAGATCATCACGATGAGGTGATCGGCGACCGGCACCTCGACGTCGTACCCGTTGATCTCGACGATCTTCTCGACCTGCTTTGTTCCGGTGAGGGTTCCCGAAACGGAGATCTGGGTGCCATCGCTCAGCACGCCTCGAATCGTGAGCAGGTTGCGATACTCGTCGCTTGTCGGATCGGTGATGAGCCTGACGGCCAGGCCACGCTGCTCCGCCAGAAGCGGGGCGTTCACGTAGCTGACCGACTCGCTCACGACGTTCGTGAAGAGGCCCTTGAGCGCGGCGAGCTTGAGCACGCTGACATCGAATTCGACGATCTCGCCGCGGATCTCGACATCCACGCCTGTCACCGGGCTGTCGGCGAGGCCGGCGAAGACCTGGCCGAGCTTCTCCATGAGCGGGATGCCTGGGCGCACCGTCGGGTCGATGACCCCGCCGGCGACGTTGACGGCATCCGGCACGAGTTCGCCGGAGAGAGCGAGGCGCACCGACTTCGCGACGGAGACGCCCGCCTTCTCCTGCGCTTCATCGGTCGAGGCTCCCAGGTGAGGGGTGACGACGATGTTCGGAAGGCCGAGCAGCGGCGAGCCCGTCGGCGGCTCGCTCACGAAGACGTCGAGGCCCGCACCCGCGATGGTGCCCGCGGTGAGCGCGCGGTGCAGCGCGGCCTCGTCGATGAGACCGCCGCGAGCGACGTTGACGATGAAGGCGGTCGGCTTCATGAGTGCGAGCTGGTCGTCGGCGATCATCCCGGTGGTTTCGGGCGTCTTCGGCATGTGAATCGTGATGAAGTCGGACTGCGCGAGAAGCTCGTCGAGCGGCAGCAGCGTCACGCCGAGCTGCTGGGCGCGAGCCGCAGTGACGTAGGGGTCGTAGGCCACGACCCGCGTACCGAAGGCCTGCATGCGGGCCGTGATGAGTGCACCGATGCGACCGAGACCGATGATGCCGATGGTCTTCTCGAACAGCTCGACGCCCGTGTACTTCGAGCGCTTCCACTGGCCGTCGGCGAGCGCGCCGTGCGCCACCGGGATGTGACGGGCGAGACTCAGGATATGGCCGACCGTGAGCTCCGCCGCCGAGATGATGTTCGAGGTCGGGGCGTTGACCACCATGACGCCGGCCTCGGTGGCCGCTTTGATGTCGACATTGTCGAGACCCACACCGGCTCGCGCGATGACCTTGAGGCTCTTCGCCGCGGCGATCGCCTCGGCATCCACCTGCGTGGCGGAGCGAATGAGGATCGCGCTGGCGTCGGCGAGCGCCGCCAGCAGTGCAGGGCGATCGGTGCCATCGACGGAGCGGATGTCGAAGTCGGGGCCGAGGGCCTCGACGGTTGCCGGTGAGAGTTCTTCTGCGATCAGCACGATCGGGTTTGCCACGAATCGAGTCCTTCGTTTTGCATGGAGACGCGCCGCGACGGCTGCGCGGACGGCTCTAGAACTTTATCCCAGACTCGCGAGGCCGCTCGCCCGATCAGGTGATGCGCGTCGCCGCGCTCGCGATCGACCCGAGGGTCAGGCTGCCCGCGGAAAGCGCAGCGAGCGCCATGACGAAAAGTCCGATCCTGACGATGAAGGTGCGGCGACGTCCGAGCACGAAGGCGAAGCCGTACGTCACGAACGGCAGCAGCAGATAGATCACGATCACGATCCACGGATAGGAGAGAAGACCGTGGCCCAGTTTGTCAAGGAGCTTGTTCTGCCCCGAGACGTACTGCGACAGGGCGATGGCCTGCGAGATCGCCTCGTAGAGGTAGAAGGCGAAGAGGAGCCCGAAGACGGCGGCGACGGTCGCGCTGAGCCAGCCGAGCCGGCCCGACCTGCTCGCGATCGCGTCGGCGTCGAGTGCGTCATCGATCGGAGAGCGCGGCTCGGGCGAAGAGTTCTCAGTCACGGTGCTCCTAGTAGCCGAGGATGAACGGCCATGGGGCCAGGATCAACACGCCGAGCACGAGCCAGAGTATCCGGGTTCGTGCGCGGGACTTCGGCGTGAGCATGAGCACCCCGAAGAACCAGAGCACCGGCGAGAGGAACGCCAGAAACTCTGCGACGCGATCCATGACGGCTGCGAGTGCGCCGGGGCTGCCCGCGGGGATGGACTGGATGGCGATGATCCATCCGACGACGTACAGCAGGAATATGCCGCCGAACACGCCATAGGTCACAAGCAAGGCGGAACTGGTGCCCGGCTCCGCGACATCCGGAGCCTCCTGCCGCGCCTCGTCGGCAACGGTGCTCTCGACGTGTGTCGGATCCTTTTCCCCACCCCAGCTCAGGCCATCGTCATCCGGCTCGGTGCTCATGTCAGCACCCTAGCGGTTCAGCCTCAGCTGGATCACTTCGACGACGTAGTCGAACAGCGGATGCTGCGGCTCGAGCCCGGTGATCACCGTCGCCAGCTCATCCGCAGGCCTACCGCTGCGCAGCAGTGCCTGCAGTTCGACGCTCTCGGCGTCTTCCGGAACGTCGAAGCGCAGCGCCGCGCCGACCGCGTTGAGCAGGTCCCAGGCCGGCAGGCCGAGCTCGGCCAGTTGGGCGGCAGGTCCGATGAACCGCTCGTTGCGGCTGAGCTTGCGCATCGGGTTGCGGCCGACCCGTTCGCAGGTGTCCGGCAGGTGCGGGTTGGAGATGCGTTTGAGCGTCTTCTCGATGTAGGCCTGCTGTTCGTCCGGATCGAAACCGTGCTTCGCGACGAGCAGCGCCTTCGTCTCGGCGAGCACCGCGCGCACCTCGGCCTGCAGTTCCGCGGTGGCGAGGGCCTCGCGGATGCTCACCCAGCCGCGATCGACGCCGTGATAGGCCGCGGCCGCGTGCGCCGTGTTGACGGTGAAGAGCTTGCGCTCGATGAACGGACCGAGGTCGTCGACCCAGGTCACACCATAGATGTCCGGCACGTCGCCTTTGAACGGCGTGCGATCGACGACCCACTCGAAGAAGGA
>JAODMW010000260.1 GCA_025464815.1 Microbacteriaceae bacterium
TCCGTTGTCACCTACCAGTGCGACCACCTCGCCGGCATGGACTTTCACGGATGCATCACGCAGGGCCTGCACGTGGCCGAATTGCTTCGCCACGTGTTCAGCCCCGATTACGAGCTCACCTTGCGCCACTGGATGGCCTCCTCAAGTCTTATTGTTCATTGCTTGAATATTTCATGGTTCAAGCTCGCGAACTGTTTGGACAATAGTAGGTTAATTGCCGTATCCAGCGGCAAGCTTTTCTCGAACCGTACGCATCATGAACGTTCGCTGCATTCTGGCTATGCTCCGTGCGGGCACGCAAGACATTCGTGACGGCCGTCATGGCAGTTGAACCCGTCGACGGGCACTTCGACCGGACCGGTACTGCACGGGGAAATGCGGCATGCGATAACCCTGGTCAAGGGATGCATTCAGCGTCCAGTACGGATCGACAAGGTGCGGTCGAGCGACGACGCAGAGATCGGCGCGCCCGCTCATGATGATGGTGTTGGCGTCATCGACCGAGGCAATGCCGCCGACCGCCATGGTTGGGATGCCAGTCTCCTGGCGGATTCGGTCGCTAAAGGGCGTCTGGTAGAGCCGTCCATACTTCGGACGAGCGTGAGTCGAGGTCTGTCCCGTCGACACATCGATGATGTCCGCGCCGGCTTCGCTAAGCATTCCTGCCAGCTCGACCGCGTCGTCGCCGTCGAATCCTCCGCTGACCCAGTCCGTCGCGCTGATGCGCACGCTGATCGGGAGCTCTGCCGGCCAAACGGCTCGCACGGCGCGCAGGATATCGACCGCCAATCGCGCTCGGTTGTGCAGCGAGCCTCCGTATTGGTCCTCACGCGTGTTCGCCAGAGGGGTGAGGAAGCTCGAGACGAGATAACCGTGTGCGAAGTGAAGCTCGAGCAGGTCGAACCCGGCGCGCGCGCCACGCTCGGCGGAGGTCACGTGATCCCTCACGACCCTGTTGATGTCGTCTTGGGTCATTTCGCGTGGCACACCGCTGTCGGGGCGATACGGAATCGCGGACGGTCCCATAATTGACCAGCCGCCATCGGGTAGAGGCTCGTCGACGCCGTCCCACATCAGCTTGGTCGAGCCCTTCCGACCGGAGTGACCAATCTGGAGGCCGATCTTGGCAACGGAATTCGAGTGGACGAAATCGACGATTCTTTCCCAGCCGATTTCTTGTTCATCGTTCCAGATTCCGGGACAGCCCGGCGTGATGCGGCCGTCGGGGGAGACACCGACCATCTCGGTCATCACGAGGCCGGCGCCGCCAACCGCGCGCGAGCCGAGGTGCACCAGGTGCCACTCACCCGGCAACCCATCTACCGAGGAGTATTGCGCCATCGGCGAGACGACGATTCGATTCTCGAGACGAAGGCCACGCAGCTGGTAGGGAAAGAACATCGGCGGGGTTCCCGCTTCGACGTGAATTCCCCTGTCGACCAGGGTGCCGGCCAGCCAGTCGTCCATGCGAGCGACGAACCCGGGGTCGCGCATCTTGAGTTTGTCATACGTAACCCGCTGGCTTCTCGTGAGCAGCTGGAACACGAACTGCTGCGGTGAGAGGCCCCTGTATCGGTGTGCGCCCTCGAACCATTCGAGGCTCGTCTGCGCCGACCGCTGGATCGACTCGACTGCGGGCCTACGTTCCGTCTCATACATCGCCGTCGCGGCCTCGATGTCGTCGGAACCGTCGATCGCGGCAGCGAGCGCGATCGCATCCTCGAGCGCCAGCTTCGTGCCGGAGCCGATCGAGAAGTGCGCGGTGTGCGCCGCATCGCCGATCAGCACGACATTGCCGCTGCCCCAGTGCGCATTCCTTAAAACATTGAAGCTCAGCCATCCGGAGTTATTGCCGATCAGGCCGTCCTCGCCCAGATGCTGCGAGAAGATTCGCTCACAGAATGCGAGGGACGCCTCGTCGTTCTGGCCAGGCAGACGGGGAGCCGCGGCGAACTGGTCAAGCCCGGCGCGCTTCCAGGTGTCCTCCGCCGCCTCGACGATGAACGTCGAGGTGGTGTCGTCGAAGGGATAGATGTGAGCCCAGAACTGCCCGAACTCCGTCTCGACGAAGAGAAAGGTGAAGCAGTCGAATCGATGCTTCGTCCCGAACCACGCGTACTTGGATGTACGCCGGTCGAGGGTCGGACCGAAATCATCGGAGAGTTCTGTACGTATTCCACTATTGACACCGTCGGCCGCGATCACCAGGTCGACCGATGAGGTCAGATTGCTCAGCGCTGGTGCCGTGGTGGAGAAGCGCACGTCGACACCGAGCTCAATTGCGCGCTCCGCGAGGATGTGCAGCATGCGCCTTCGGCCGAGGGCGGCAAAGGCATGTCCGTCGCTGCGTTCCCGGAAACCGTCCACCTCCACGTCGATCGCACTCCAGTTTCGGAACTCCGCTGCGATGCGCGCAAACACCACTGGCTCGGAGGATTCGAGGTTGTCGAGGGTCTCCTGAGAGAATACGACTCCGAAACCGAAGGTGTCGTCTCGCGCGTTCCGCTCGTACACCGTGATCGCACGATCAGGGTCGGCTGCCTTCAGCAGGATCGCGCTCAACAATCCGCCGGGGCCTCCACCCACGCAAGCGATCGAGAGCGCTCGCGCACCGTGTGGATCTCGCGACATCGCGTTCAGACTCCCAGATCGATCAGGTGCTCGTATCGCAGACCGAGGTCGGTCACAGCGATCGCGGTGCTGGCGAGGGCATCCCTCACATTCGCGGCGATCGCAGGTGCGAGCTCGCGACCCGCTAGCGCTGTGAGCGCGTCGTACACGTTGAGTAGCGCCGCTTCGTCCTCGGAGATCGGCGTGCCGATGAGGTCTGTCGTTGTGGTCATTGTCTGCTTCCTCTCGCTGTCAGGCACGGCCGGGACGAAGGTCGGTGAGGCGCTTAGCCTTCAGTTCGAAACGCGGCAGACCGCCAGTGCTGACGCGTTCGATACGGAAGTTCAGACCTTCGTGCGCGTCTGCGAGCTCTTTCGCCAATCGGCCGGTGATCTCGCGGTACGTGTCGTCTGGGAGAGCGGCTTCCGGTTCGACGACCAGGGTGATCTCATCGCGAATGCCCACGCGTTCGATGCGCACCTGGAATTCCTCGATCTGCGGGAATCCACGCACGATTCCTTCGATTGCTCGGGGGTAGACGTTCGTTCCTCTGATCAGCTTCATGTCATCGACCCTCCCGAGGATTCCGCCTTCGTAGAGGTCGAACGTGCGACCGTTGGAAGCGCGGTTCCACGGCACCTTCACGACGAGATCAGCGGTGCGGTAGCGGATGAGCGGAATGATGCTGCGGCCGAACGAGGTGCAAACTCTCTCGCCCTGCTCGCCGTAGGCGACCTCGAGCCCCGTCGTGGGATCGATGACCTGCTCGATGAAATGATCTTCGATGATGTGCGCTCCGCCGGGCTGGTCCGCCGGCTCGAACATGAAGATCGTCGACACCTCGGTCATGCCCGCCGAATCGAAAGCCCTGGCACCCCACTGCTCCTCGATCAGAGCCTTGGTCTCCGGAATCGATCCGGCCGGCTCACCGGACAGGATCACCGTGTGCACTTTGCTGCCTCGCAGGTCAAGCCCGAGTTCCTCCGCCTCCTGCGCGAGCCGCAGGGCGTAGGTCGGTGTCGACGCGACCACGGTCGCGCCGAAATCCAGAATCTGGCGCACGCGACCTTCGGTCGTCTGAGCCCCACCCGGGATGGTCAGCGCACCGAGCTTCTCGAGTCCGTAGTGCAGCCCCCAGAATCCGATGAAGGATCCATAGCCGAACGCCACATAGGCGACGTCGCTCGGCCGCACCCCCATCCCCCACATGCCGTAGCACCACATCTCTGCGGCCCAGCGCCAGTCTTTCTTAGTGTCCAGGCCGCGCAACGGGGTTCGACCCGACGTCCCGCTCGTGGTGTGAATTCGAACCGCGGCATCGGCGCCGGCAACGGGAAGGTCACCGTACGGCGGGTTCGCATTCTGACTCTCCATCCACGCGTCCCGCGTCAGAAACGGGATGCGCTCGATGTCCGTCCAGGATTTGAGCTGCTCGGGTGCGAAGCCCGCTGCGGCGAACGAACGCTGGTAGAACGGGCTCCTCGCATGAGCCCAGGAGACAAGCCCCTGCAGCTTCGAAAACTGGAGCGCGCGTAACTGGTAACGCTCGAGCGTTTCGGTCTTCGGGTTCCAATAGGCGACCATGCGTCGTCCCTTCTCCTGGTGGACAAGAGCGTAACGTTTTTTTTACGATCGTCAAATAGCCGCGATGTTACGTTCGTGTTAAGTCATTTCGAGTGGACTTCAGAGAAGAGATTTCGAACATAGTCATGGGCCTGCGACTCGAGCGCTGCGATGGCTCCCTCGAAGAGAAGGCGGGCCATCTCCCCGTGCCAGGCGGGCCCGAGGAGCTCGGGTGGGAGACCAGGATCGAGGAAGGGAATCGGACGCCACCAATTCAGTACGCGCATATACGCGACGAACGCGTCTCGCCCTTCTGCGTCAGGATAGCGCGTCGCCTCCCGGGAGAACTCGTCGATGAACTGCGTGTATCGCTCGTTGATCGTCTGAAGCTCCCACCCTCGATGTGCAAGAGCGACGAGATCCTGGCCGGACACAGACTGGGCGTGGAAGACGTCGACGTACTCCGCCACGCCGAGTTGAGTGATGACTCGCTGCGCGTCGTCGGCCATTCTTCGCGGCGCTAGAAGCATCCCGGGCCCGACGTGTCCGAAGCCGAGGCCGGTCAACCTGGACTTCAGGAGGTGACGCTTGGCTCGGGCGGTCTCCGGAATCGAGAAGGCGACCATCACCCAGCCGTCATCGAGGTTCGCCACCTCGCGCGCGTGCCAGATTATCGCGTCGCCCGACTCGAATGTGAACACGGCCTGCTCGCTGAGAACGTAACCCGCAGCATCCCCCAAACGCTGGGGCGTGAGCAGGCCCCTCTTCTTCAGCCGCGAGACGCTCGTTCGCACTCCGGCCTCATCAAGGTCGAGGGCACCCAGGACTTCGATCAGGCCGGAGATCGGAATCCAGGAGTACTCCCGCCCGAACGCGCCGAGGAACTCCAGGAGCAGGCTCCTTGGCACGAGAAACGATGACTTCACTCTTGCCTCTCGAGTTCTCGCCGCGCGCCGCGGTTTCCGACGGATTCGACGGGACAATCCAGACTACGGTTCTCGAGAACAGCTCGGAGGCGATAACGTAATGTTTCACTACATTGACTATCGTCACGTTTTCGCAATGTATTCCTGCGCTTAGAGAAAAGGTGCAATGACCATGACAGCCGAACCGCGATTCGCCATCGACCTTGTCACCTATTATCACCCGGCGTTTTGGGGGGTAGACGACCGTGAGCAGATGATGGAAATCGCGACACGAGATCCTCGAGGTTTTTGGGATCGCATGCTCGATGCCATCAGCGCATCCGGTATCACCGGACTCGAGATCACGTTCCCTCCAGGGCACTGGCGCCTGGCCGTCGAAGCCTATGGCGGAGTCGCCGGTTTCCGTGACGAGCTGTCGCGTCGGGGGCTGCAATTGGCGACCGGATTCTTCTCCGATGTCACCTTCGCCGAAGGCGATCCTCTGGCCCCAGAGTCGATGGAGACGATCCTGCGCGAGTGCGAGGAGTTCGCAGATTTCGTTCGGGATTGCGGGGCCGAGATCATGGTCGCCGGCGTTCCACAGCGCACCAGATGGGCACGTCCGCCATTCTTTGTCGACCACGCCTACGCTGTGCGGCTTGCGGACCTCTTCAACCGGATGGGCGCTATCGCCCGCGATCGTGGCGTGCGGCTCGCTCTTCACACTGGCGTCAACTCCGTGATGGCCAGCGCGAGGGACATCGACCTCATGATGCTGCTCACCGATGCGGAATACGTCGGTCTCTGCCCTGACACCGGCCACATCGTGCTCGCCGGCGCTGACCCTGTTGCGGTGGTCGAGCGTCACGCTGACCGCATCGCGATCGCACACTGGAAAGACGCCACCGGCCCGATGCCGCGCGACATGGAGATCGATCAGAACATCTATGCGGTTCAGCGTGAGTATTTTCGCAGGGTCGGAGCCGGATCGATCGATTGGTTCGCCTGGAGCCGCGCACTCGCGAAGCTGCCGCGCCAACCCTGGATCTTGCTCGAGATCGACGCGGTGCCGGATCCGATCGAACAGGTCACCGCCGCTCGTGAGTTCATCGAGCGCACTCTGCTCGACGAACTTTACGGCCGACCCGGCGCCGCCTGGCAGTAGCCGCTATTCTTCCCGAGTGATCGACGCAAAAGACGAGTCCCGGGAAAGCACACCGCGCGACCTCATCGTTACGATCTTCGGAGTCTACGCGCGCGACGACGACCGGTCCCTGTCGGTCGCGGCGCTCGTGCGACTGCTCGCAGACGTGGGCGTCGAAGAGGGCGCCGTGCGATCATCCATCGCTCGACTGAAAAAGCGCAACGTGCTCGAACCGGTTCAAGACGGTCGCGGCGCGCGTTACCGACCGACAAGTCACGGTCGCGCCGCGATCGAACAGGGCGACGCGCGAATTTACCGACCGCGGCGCGCGCATCTCGAAGACGGCTGGGTGCTCGCGGTGTTTTCCGTACCGGAAGAACAGCGTGATCGACGACATCAGCTGCGCACCACGCTCGTTCGCCTTGGCTTCGGCACGGTCACCGCCGGCGTATGGGCTGCACCCGCGCACTTGGAGCCCCTGCTCCGAGCGGAATTGCAGCGGACCGATCTGGCCGGTTTCGTCGAGGTCTTCGCCACGCGAGCCTCTGACATCGACGAAGCGCGGCGCCAGGTTGCGAGCTGGTGGGACGTCCCCCGATTGCGGACGCTCTACGAGGATTTCATTACAGAGGTCACCCCTGTCGAACGATCCGCCCCCGTTTCAAGCGCCGACGACACGCAAGCCTTTCGGGATTACCTGACGGTTCTCACCCGCTGGCGTCGACTTCCGTTCGTCGATCCCGGCCTGCCTCTCGAGGCGCTTCCACCGCAGTGGCCGGGCGAAGCGGCATGGCGACTCTTCACCGAAGTGCGGCGGGATCTCGAACCTGCCGCCGAGCGACATGTGCACCTGACCATCGACGGTGGCCGAGATGCACTCAGGAATTCTGCGCGCTGACTACCGCAACACCGGCGATCTCCACCAGGGCCTCCGGCTGCCAGAGAGCGGTCACGCCGATGCCTGCCATCGCCGGATAGTCGCGGCCCGCGAGTTCGTTCCATACCCTCCCGATCTCGCCACCCTTGGCCTGGTAGTCGGGGATGTCGGTCAAGTAGATAGTCACTGCGACCAGGTCCGATGGCTGGCCGCCCGCCGCGGCGAGGGCCGTCAGCACATTGCTCAAGGCCTGGCGGAACTGAGCAACGAGCCCTCCCTCTACGATCCGACCTTCCACATCGAGCGCAGTTTGTCCTCCCAGATAGATCACCCCGCTGTCCGTGAGCACGGCGTGACTATAACCGGATGGGAAGGGCAGGGTCGGAGGATTGATTCGCTGATTCATGTGTCGCATTCGTTTTGATCGTCATATACGCTGCATACATGATGACATCAACCCGATGGCCTGGCAATGCGCGAACGTTGGGCGATGGACCGGTCGCTCTGCAGTTGGTGACGCCCAATGGAGGCAAAGCGATCCTTCGCCCGGGGAAGGTCATCTGCGTCGGACACAACTACGCAAGCCACATCGCGGAAATGGGGCGGGAAGCCCCGCGATACCCGAACCTCTTCGCAAAGTTCCCGCAGACCCTCACCACCGCGCAGGACGTGATGATCGATTACGACGTCGATGCAGACTGGGAGGCAGAACTCGTCGCAGTGATCGGTAGGCCGATCTATCGGGCGAGCCGCGAGGAGGCCGCCCTCGCGATCGGCGGATACACCATCGGCAACGACGTCTCGATGCGGGATCGGCAGTCGCGGACATCCCAATGGCTCGCCGGCAAGGCCTACGACGCCGCAACACCGATCGGCCCGATCTTCGTATCCGCCGAGGAGTGGCGATCCGCCGACGCCGAACTGCGATGCCGCGTCAACGGTAAGACGGAGCAGTGGGCGCGCATCAGCGATCTCATCTTCTCTGCAGCAGACCTCGTCTTCGCGATCTCGGAGTTCGCAGCTCTGAACCCGGGTGATCTGATCTTCACTGGCACCCCCGGAGGTGTCGGTGCTTCGATGTCACCGCCTCGATTCCTCACCGATGGTGATGTCGTCGAGTGTGAGATCGATGGGATCGGAACACTTACCACCCGTTTCGTCGTGCAGACGTCATTAGGAAGGAAAGCTGAATGACTGATCCGATCAAGCCCGTCGTCACGCGAGCAGGCGAGGAATACAAAGGAACGGCCCAGTCCGGCGGTGCGCTTCGCGTCTCCGGGGTGTCTAAAGACCACACTCCTGCCTCCCGAATCTGGTTCGGGAAGGTGAGCAATGAGCCGGGGTATCGCTCGCTCCCCCATCATCACGGAGAAGCCGAGACCGGCGGCTATGTACTCTCAGGCATCGCGCGCATCTATTACGGCACGGACTTCTCGGATTGGACCGACATGAAAGAGGGCGACTGGGTGTTCGTTCCGCCGTTCATGCCCCATGTCGAGGCCAACATGAGTACCACCGAGGAACTCGTCTGGCTCACGACCCGAACACCGGACAACATCGTCGTTAACCTCGATGAGGTCGACGACAGCGTCCTGGAAGGTTTCCGACGCAAATGAGTGACAGCAAGCGCTTCCTGGCAGCGATCGAGCTGACATCGACCAACACGCCCGACACGTTCTCCGCGATGCCTCAATCGGTGCCGTGGGAAAAGGCATACGGCGGAGACATGGTAGCCCAGGCGTTGCGTGCCGCCCAGGCGACGGTCGAAGACGAGCGACCCGCGCACTCGCTTCACGGCTACTTCACCGGACCGGTCACCGCGCTCGAGCCCGTCGAGTACGAGGTGACTCGCGTCAGGGACGGAAGAGCATTCTCGACCCGGAGCGTCGTGGGCGTGCAAGGCGGGCGCATCGTCTACACGGCACAGGTCTCTTTTCACACTCCCGAGTCGGGAACGGAAACGTACGATGCGCCGGCTTCCGCTGCTGTAACACGACCCGAAGAGCTTCCCACCAGCGCCGACGCAGTCGCCGGATTCGACAGCGATGCCGACCGCTATTGGGCGGAAGGGCGAAGCTTCGAGATGCGGCATGTCGACGGCGCTATCTATCACGAGGTTGCCGACCGGCGACCGTCGTCCCGGATCTGGGTACGGTCGTTCGACAAACTTCCTGACGACGATGCCCTGCACGCGGTCGCGTTGGCCTACGTGTGCGACTACGGCATCCTCGAGTCCGCCCTTCGCCAGCTCGATGTACCGTGGAGTACACCCGGACTCCAGACGGCCAGCTTGGACCACTCGATGTGGTTTCACCGGCCGATCAGAGCGGACGAGTGGCTCCTCTATGTGCAGGACCTGCGCTCGATCGCGGGCAACCGCGCCTTCATCGCCGGACGCTTCTTCACGACGGACGGACTTGCGGTCGCGAGTGTCGCGCAGGAGGGACTCATCCGAACACCTCGATGAACCAGAACACATCAGAGAATAAAGAGGCATGAAGCCGGTTCTTGACGGGACCCGATCGAGAGGCAATCTCATGGCACCGATCCGCACCACGTATGGAGGGGAGCCCAGTCAGTTCTTCGAGCGCCAGAGCGGCGGCGACCGGGGTACATTGGTGCTCATTCACGGTGGGTGGTGGCGTGACATCCATGACCTTTCTCTAATGAGCGGGCTCACGGCACGCTTCGCGGAAGCCGGGTGGGACGTCGTGAACCTCGAGTATCGCCGCACCGGCGGCGATGGAGGGGGCTGGCCTCAGACATTCGAGGATGTGACCGCGGCCCTCGACCTCACGCTATCGGGCGGCACTCGCCCCGTCGTGCTTATGGGTCATTCGGCCGGCGGCCACCTCGCTCTTCTCGCCGCTCGGTATCGCTCCGATGTGACGGGGGTGGTCGCGCTAGCTCCGGTCACAGATCTGGTGAGAAGCAAGGCTGAAGGTCTCGGCGAGGAAGCAACCGCCCTGTTCCTGGCAGGATCGTCTTCCGCGAATGGCGAACCGTCGCCCCACCGACTGCTGCCGCTCGGGATTCCTCTTTTGACCGTGCACGGCGCGGCGGACCAACGCGTGCCTATCGAACACTCCCGCGATTTCGTCGCAGCCGCCCTCGAAGCGGGCGATCAGGTTGAACTCCTCGTGCCTCCGGACGCCGATCACTTCGCGATGGTCGATCCGCAGCAGAAATGGTGGATCGCCGTTGAAAGCTGGCTCGACGAGAAAGCACCGCGAGAGAACTAGCGAATTCGACCGACAAAATCCGGGTGAAAGATCGCGAGTGGATTCACTGGTGAACCACTCGCATGCGCCAATGCGAGTGGCGCTATGACGCTCAGGAACGTGGCGCTCTTCTCTTCCCGGCACGCGTCCACCAACTGGTCGAGAGCCGCCATGTCGATCAGCGGGATACCCACACGCATGAGAAGGAGTTCGTGCCACGGACTCACAACACCCTCGACCTCGCTTGGTGCCGGATCAAGTCCGAGGTCTGAAACGACGGCCGTCGGTTTAACGTCCAGCAGCCACTCCGCACACTCGATGCTTAGACCCGGAAGCGCGTCGTACCAACCGGGCGAACCCGCGGGAAGAGGCGCTTGCCCTATCCGAAAGTACAGGGTGTCACCCGCTCGTGGCTCGACCTCGGCCTTGTCGCACTGCTCCAATAACCGCGCGAGCGAGATCGGACCTGAACCTGGAGTCGACGCGACGTCCAGCAGCACGCCTCGGCCGACGACGCCTGGAAGCAGGCTGCGCACATCGAGAGGAAGTGAATCGGCACTGAGATCGGGAACGGGGTGACCCTCAGCACCGGCGCCGGCTGCGAAGTAGTGACTTCGGGCATCGACG
>JAODMW010000011.1 GCA_025464815.1 Microbacteriaceae bacterium
TGGCGGTCGGCTGTACCTCGCTCGGCTCCTTCAGCTCACGGTTCACCGAACTCGTCGGCGAGACCCCGAGCGCATACCGCGCCCGGGAACACCACGCGGTGTCCGCCATACCCGCCTGCGTGGCGAAGGTGCACACCCGGCCGACGAGGTCCAGATCGAGCAGGATTCGAGAAGCGTCGACGGCATCGGCAGCCTAGCGTTGCTGTCATGACGATCTCACTCCAGTACTCCAACATCAGTGTCAACGACGTCGACGACTCGATCGCGTTTTACCGCGACGGACTCGGCCTCGACATTCAGAACGATGTCTCTTCCGGCGACTTCCGTTGGGTCACCCTCGGTACGACCAGCCAGCCGGGTCTCGGCATCGTGCTCTCTGAGCCGCACGCCGGCCGCTCGCAGGCCGATGGCGACGCGCTGCAGGAGCTGCTCACCAAGGGCTCGATGCCGATGCTGGTCTTCTCGACCGACGATCTCGACGCCACCTTCGAGAAGGTACGGGCGTCCGGCGCCGAGGTGCTGCAGGAGCCCATCGACCAGCCCTGGGGTCCGCGGGACTGCGCGTTCCGCGATCCCTCCGGAAACACCGTGCGAATCTCGCAGGCTCCGACGGCGTGACGGTTGCAGCGGCTTAGCGAAGCGAAATTCGCACCCTCATTTTGGGGGGTTTCGTGCTGCCATCGGCTGCCATAGGGTCGGGAAGAACAGAGCTTGGGGGAGCAATGACGGATCTGGTGTCGCGAGGGGAAGCGAAGAAGACGCTTCATGATCACGGCTCGGTGAACGTCGCGCTGCCGTTCACCGCCACCCCGGCCGCCTTCCGCCGTCCCCGCGCCGAACGTGTTGGCCGTCGAGGCTGGCGCAAGCAGCCGCCCGCGGACTTCGCGCTCGGCGGCATGCTCTCGGAACTCGCCCCCGGCTGGAACGTACTCCGTACCTTCGATGTCTTCGGCGAGTTGGACGCCGACTTCGTCGTGATCGGTCCGCCCGGAGTATTCGCCATCAGCGCCCGTATCGGTGCGAAGAAGAAGATCTGGATCGACGAAGACATGATCTGGGTGAATGGTCGCCCGACCGACCACGTCGCCGCAACCCGTCTCGCCGCCCGGCGCGCTTCGGCGCGTCTGAGTTCGGCGGTGGGAGAAGACCTGCGCGTGATACCGATCATCGCGCTCATCGACCCGGCCTCGTTGTCCTTCGGCGGCGACCCGGCCAAACGCGTGGTCGTGCTTCCCGCAGAACTCGTGTCGCAATGGCTTTCCGAGTGCTCCCGAGCGTACTCGGACGATGCCGTTGCCTACTTCACGATGGTCGCGGAAGAACGTGCGACCTGGGGCTCGCAGCCGAGCGAACTCGGTCCAGTCGCTCGGCTTCGATAGCTCCATACTGCACCCGTTCTGGGGCTGCCGCGCAGCACATCACTGCCACTAGCGTCGAGTAATCGGAGCTTGGGGGAGCGATGACGGAGACGGTTTCGGCCATAGCGGCGGAGCCGACACTGCGCGCTCGCGGTCCGGCCTATTCGGTCATGCAGGAATGCCTGCGCGTGCAACAGGACATGGGCCCCCGCAGCAGAGTCGCCCGGTTCTTCGGGAGCAGCCCGCTCCATCCGGATGCCCGCAGCTGGTACCGCGGCGCGCTCGGCGAGATCGAAGTGGCCGGCATCCTGTCGCGGCTCGGGGCCGAGTGGACGGTGTTGCATGCCGTGCCGGTCGGCTCCGGCGACTCGGATATCGACCACGTGATCGTCGGCCCGGGCGGCATCTACACCATCAATACCAAGAACCACGCTGGCAAGAAGATCTTCGTGACAGGGAGCACCTTCCTGGTGAACGGCTTCAAACAGGACCACATGCGCAACTCCCGCCACGAGGCTGAGCGCGCGTCGAAGTCGTTGAGCCGCGTCACCGGACGCCCCGTCACCGTGACACCGCTCATCGTGGTCGTGCGCCCGCTGTCCATCGTCACGGGACGCAAGCGCCCGACTGTTACGGTCCTGGCATCGCAGAGCCTGCGCCGCTGGCTGGTGCGGCGTCCGCGCGTTCTGTCGGAACGCGCGGTGAGGCACTTCTCGATGTTCGCCGAGGAGCGGAGCACCTGGCACGACCAGCCCATCGTGAATGACGACAACCTGCGGCACGTCCAGAATTTCGAGCGCCTGCGGGCCGAAGTCGAAGCGGCACGGAAGCGTGCGCGACTGTGGACTCTCGGGGTGCTGGGCGGCGGCGCCGTCGCTCTGCTGCTTCTGCTCGTGGCCGTGTTCGGCATCCTGCTCGACAAGCCGATCTAAGGCGGCGATTGTTCCTTCTCGTCGCGTTTGTTCCCGGTCGACCAGGAACAAACGTGACAAAAAGGAACAAACATGCGTGACCGCTCTCAGCCCGCGGTACCACGCCCGCCGCTCAGCCGGATCCCGGCGAGCATCAACACCACGAGCATGACGACGCCGCCGAAGATGGCGATGTCCGCGACATTTCCGATGAAGAATCCCGCGTAGTCGATGAAGTCGACGACGTGCCCGCGGCCGAAGCCGGGCGCACGGAAGAGACGATCCCCGAGGTGGGTCGCCGCGCCACCGAGCAGCAGGCCGAAGGCGACCATCCATCCCTTCGATCCGACTCGTCGGGCGAGCCAACCGATCACGACGACGGCGGCCGCCGCCAGGATCGCGAAAATCCAGGTCGAGCCGGTGCCGATCGAGAAGGCGGCACCCGGGTTGTAGACGAGCACGAACTGGATGAATTCGCCGATCACCGGGATCCGCTCGCCGCCACCGAGCGTCGTCTCCGCCCACCACTTGCTCAGCTGGTCGACGAGAATCACGGCGATCGCGATGGCGATCGTGATCCAGAACAGCCGGCGACGGGGTCGTACCTCGGACGAGGGGCTGTCGGCTGAGGTCATCCGAACATTATCCCGCCCCGCCCCCGGTCAGAGCCCCGCAAGCATGGCGTCCTGGCCGGATGCGGTCAATCGATCGGTGCGTAGTCGATCTCGAGGAAGTCCTCGACCTCCGGTACCCAGCGGCCCTGCAGGAAGGCGACGTGACTCGGATGGGTGTTGTACGCCTCGTATTCGGACGGGCCCGCGAACTCCATCGAAAGGCCGAAAGTGAAGTCGTTCTTCGTGCTCACCTGACGCAACTGCTCGAAGTGCTGGACGCCGGGGATGGATGCCAGGGCGCCCGCATCGGCAAGGAAAGACTGCTCGGCTTCCGAACCCCGGGGGTGGCGGAGACGGAACACTACGGTGTGACGGATCATGGATCGAGCCTAACGAAAACCCGTATCGGCGCGGTAGGGACCGAAGCAGCTCCGTGAGATGTCCTTCGCTCTGCTAAACTCGCAAGGTTGCCGTCTAACGGCCGCGGATAAAGAGAGCTCGGGCATCCAGCCAAGGAGCACCGCGCAACGAGTGAGAGGGGCCATCTATGCCATTAGCACCAGATGCCAAGAAGTCGATCATCGACGAGTACGCAACCCACCCGGGTGATACGGGAAGCCCCGAAGTGCAGGTCGCAATGCTGACCGCGCGCATCAAGGATCTCACCGAGCACCTGAAAGAGCACAAGCACGACCACCACTCACGTCGTGGCC
>JAODMW010000242.1 GCA_025464815.1 Microbacteriaceae bacterium
GTGCGAACAACACCAGCGGCACGCTCACAATGCCGACGGGAACGTTGAGCCAGAAGATGGCCTGCCAATTCCAGCCTTCGACCACGGCACCGCCGATGAGCGGGCCGAGCGCTACACCGAGCCCGGAGATGCCGCCCCAGATGCCGATTGCGAGTGGCCGGAATCGCGTGCTCACCGACCCGACGAGGAGGGTGAGCGAGAGCGGCATCAGCGCTGCGGCGCCGACGCCCTGCACCGCCCTTGTGACGATGAGCATCCACGGTTCGGTGCTGAGCGCCGAGAGGGCGGAGGCGATGGTGAAGATCGCGATACCGATGACGAAGATCGTGCGACGGCCGAGCCGGTCGCCGAGCGCGACCGCCATGAGCATGAAGGTGGCGAAGCTCAGCGTGTAGGCGTTCACGAACCACTGCAGCTCGTCGATGCCGGCGTTCAGGTCGGTGCGGATGACCGGAAGCGCACTCGTCATGACGAGGTTGTCGAGGGTGGCCATGAACATCGGCAGGGACGCGGCGACGATGGCGAGCCAGATCGGCACGCGGCGCCGGGCGCTGAGTTCTCTGTCGTCCAAGGAGTCGGTACGAGTCTCGATGGTGCTCATGCGGTCCTCCACAGACGGGATAGATTGGTTATTGGTTGATTACTTAGCACAGTAGTTATCGACTGATAACATGTCAAGCGTGACGAAAGAGAACGGGACCAAGGGCACGAGGATGCGCGCCGAGGACCGCAGGGAGCTCATCCTCAAGGCGGCGACGCAGGTCTTCGGCGATTACGGCTATTTCGGCACGACGACTGCCGTGGTCGCACGAGCCGCCGGTGTCAGCCAGCCGTACGTCGTGCGCGTATTCGGCACGAAGGAGAAGCTGTTCCTCGAGGTGCTGCAGCGAGCTCTCGACCTGTTGATGCACGAGTTCCGCGCCGCGCTGGCGGAAGAATCCGACATTCCCCTTGCTGACAGGATGGGCCTCGCCTACGTCGGCCTCGCGTCCAATCGCGGGCTCTTGCTCTCGCTGATGCACGGATTCGTGCTCGGCCGGGACCCTGAGATCGGACCGGAAGCCAGGAAGGGGTTCATGTGCGTCTACAGATTCCTGCGCTCCGAGGCGGGGTTCGACGCCGACGAGTCACAGCGTTTCCTCGCGGGTGGCATGATGATCAACACGATGATCGGTCTGCGGATGACCGATGACTTCGACCGTGACGCAGACGTTCGCGAATTGCTGCATGCGGCCTTTCCTCAGAAGCTCGACGTGCTGCTCGCCCTCGCGGAGCCACCCATCGCCGAGAGGAACGGAGCGCGGGCGTGAGGCGATCGAGCGGCCAGAGCGGCATCCTTCTCGTCGACAAGCCGGCCGGTCTTACGAGCCACGATGTCGTCGCCCGCACGAGAAAGCGTGCGGCTACCCGCAAGGTCGGCCACGCCGGCACCCTCGACCCGATGGCGACCGGGCTCCTCGTGCTCGGCATCAACAGTTCGACCCGGTTGCTCACCTACCTCGTCGGCCTCGACAAGGAGTACCTCGCGACCATCAGGCTCGGGGCATCCACCAACACCGACGACGCCGAGGGCGAAATCCTGCGGACGGCACCGGCCGGGCGCGTGGCCGCCGTCGATCCCGCGGCGATCCGAGCGGGCCTCGACTCGCTCCGCGGCGTGATCAGCCAGGTGCCGAGCAGCGTGAGCGCCATCAAAGTCGATGGCAAGCGGGCCTACACGCTGGCCCGCGCGGGGGAGACGGTGGAACTCGCCGCGCGCACCGTCACGATCTCGGCGCTCGAGCTTCTCGACTCTCGCGCGACGGACGGCTTCATCGACCTCGATGTGCGCGTGGAATGTTCTTCTGGCACCTACATTCGCGCGATTGCTCGTGACCTCGGGGCGTCCCTCGGAATCGGCGGCCACCTGACAGCCCTGCGCCGCACGAGAATCGGGCCGTTCTCGGTCTCGGATGCGGCGGAACTCGAGACCCTCGACGTCGCCGCTTCCCTGCTCGGGCCCGCGGATGTCGCGTCCCGGCTGTTTCCCGTCTACCGGCTGAGCGCGGCCGAGGCCGTCGATCTCGGGCACGGCAAGCGCCTGGAAGCGGCGCGTCCGGTCGAAGGCGATGGACCGGTGGCCGCGATCGCGCCGGAGGGGCAGCTGGTCGGGCTCATCGAGTTCAGCGAGGGTGTCGCGAGACCGCTGGTGAATTTTCCGGCGGATGAAGTGCTCGCGTGATCGAGTGGTTCACCTGGGTGCAGGTGGCCGTCGCGGTGCTGGCCGGCCTGTTCTGCCTCGTGCTCGGGCTCGCGGGCCGCAGTCCCAACGACTACAGCCTCGGCGCCACGCTGCTCGTGGAGATCCTGTTGATCGTGCAACTCGTCGTCGCAATCGTCGCCCCCCTGGCGGGAAACCCACCATCCGGGAGCCTGCCCGAGTTCTACATCTACCTGGTTTCGGCGCTCATCCTGCCACCGCTTGCCGGTTTCTGGGCTCTTATCGAACGCAATCGCTGGAGTACCGTCGTTCTCGGCGTCGTCTGCCTCTCCGTCGCGGTGATGGTCTATCGCATGTATCAAATCTGGGCCTTCCAGGTGGCCTAATCTTGATCTGATGGCAACGAAATCTTCTTCTCGCGCGGTCGGCGTCGGGCGCGTCCTGATCGCCGTCTACGGGATCCTCGCGCTCGCCGCGACCGGGCGCTCCGTCTTCCAGATCATCGACCGTTTCGGTGAAGCACCGGTTGCCTTCACCCTCTCCGCGATCTCCGCCCTCGTCTACATCGTGGCGACGGTCGCGCTGCTCCTGCCGGGAGACGCCTGGTATCGCGTGGCCTGGTTCACGATCGGGTTCGAGATGCTTGGAGTGCTCGTCGTCGGCACCATCAGTCTCGTCGCGCCATCCGTCCTTGGCCTGCACAGCGCGAATCCCTTCGGCCGCGAGGCGACGGTGTGGTCGGCCTACGGCCTCGGCTACCTGCTGGTCCCTCTCGTGCTGCCGGTTCTCGGGATGCTGTGGCTCTACCGCCGACGCCCGGCCGTCGTTCCCAGGGTCGCGTAGCGATGGAATACTTCAGTTCCCTCGCCGATCTGCCGCGCGATTTCGGCCCATCGGCGGTGACGATCGGCAAGTTCGACGGGGTGCACGCCGGCCACCGCCGTGTCATCAAACAGTTGTGCGACGCCGCGAAGGCTGCGGGGCTTGTGTCGACGGTGCTGACATTCGATCGGCATCCACTCGCCCTGCTCGACCCGGAGAAGGTACCGACGAGTCTCACCAGCAATGAGCAGAAGCGTTCGGTGCTCGAGAGTACCGGCGTCGACGCTGTGGTCATGGTGGAGTTCACCAGGGAATTCAGCCAGCTGAGCGCCGAGGACTTCATTCAGCGAGTCCTGGTCGACGCCGTTCATGCCCGTCTCGTCTTCGTCGGTTCCGATTTCCGTTTCGGCCGGAACGGCCTCGGCACAGTGGACCTCCTCATCGAACGTGGGCGGCAGAACGGCTTTGAGGTGCGCATCATCGAACCGGTACGGCCAGAGGGCGATCGAGTCATCTCCTCCACCTGGGTCCGCGACCTGCTCTCGGCGGGACGGGTCGACGAGGCCGCGAAACTGCTCGAGCGCCGGCCGGCCGTGCGGGGGGAGGTCGTTCACGGCGAGCAGCGGGGGCGCAAGCTCGGCTACCCGACGGCGAACCTGTCGGCGAACCTGGAAGGCTTCATTCCTGCCGACGGGGTCTACGCCGCGTTCGCCACCGTCGACGGCCGCACGATGCCGGCAGCTGTCTCGATCGGTAACAATCCCACCTTCGTCGGCGTGCCCGACAGGCAGGTCGAGGCACACATCCTCGATGAGGATCTCGACCTCTACGGAAAGACGATGGAGGTCTCCTTCGTCGAGTTCATCCGGGGGATGGCGAAATTCGCCAGCGTCGAGGAACTGGTGAGCCAAATCGCGTTGGACGAGCAGCGGGTGCGAGAGATCCTGCAGGTGCCGGCCCGGCCCACAGCGACGCGAGGCTAGAGCCGGTCCTGTCCGGTGCACGGGGTCAATCCTCGGATCGATAGAGTAGGGAAAATGCTGCCTTCTCGCCCGCTGCCTCTGTGGGCAGGTCGTACCGTCGCCCTTCTCGGCATCCTGCTCGTCGGACTGAACCTCCGCACCGCGGTCGCGGTGATCTCGCCCATCGTGGCGGAGATCAACGTCGACATCAGGCTCGACAGCGTCGCGCTCGGCGTCATCGGCGCGGTGCCGCCGATCGCGTTCGCGCTCTCGGCGTTGTTCGGTGCCCTGCTCGCAAAGCGGATCGGGCTTGAGCGACTGCTCGCTCTGGCGATCGTGGCCATGATCGTCGGGCAGCTGCTTCGATCGGCAGCGACGAATTACCCGGTACTGCTCATCGGCAGCATCATCGCGATGGTGGGGGCCGGCATTGGAAACGTGCTTCTTCCGCCGATCGTGAAGCGCTATTTCCCTGATCGCATCGGACTGGTGACGTCGCTCTACGTGACGCTGCTCTCGATCGGAACGGCCGTCACGGCGGCGCTCACGGCCCCCATCGCGGATTCGGTCGGTTGGCGGATGTCGTTGGCGGTCTGGTCGATCATGGCCCTCGTCGCGTTAGTTCCATGGGTCCTGGTGTTGGTGCAGCATCGTCGGGAACGTTCCGCCCTCGCCGCGGATGACGAGGCGCCGGAACTCGAGGAGCCGTCGGCCGGCAGCGTCGGTCGCATCTGGCACTCGAGGACCGCCTGGACCATCGCCATCGTCTTCGCGCTGTCGACGTTCCACGCCTATACCGCCTTCGCCTGGCTGCCGCAGCTCCTCATGGATGTCGTAGGTGTCTCGCATGTGCAGGCGGGCAGCCTGCTCGCCCTCTACAGCATCGTCGGCCTGCCGTCAGCACTCATCGTTCCTCTGCTCACCGTGCGATTGAAGAACGTCAGCTGGATCATCCAGAGCGGCATTGCGGCGTTCGTGTTGGGCTATCTCGGCCTGCTGCTGGTGCCCACGGTCGTACCGTGGCTGTGGGTCGTGCTCATCGGCGCGGGTCCGCTTCTCTTTCCTGCCGCACTGACCCTCATCAACCTGCGTACCCGTACTCATGAAGGATCGGTGGCGATGAGCGGGTTCGTACAGACCATCGGCTATGCGATCGGCGCGCTCGGGCCGCTGCTCGTCGCCACGCTGCACGATCTGACCGGGGGCTGGACTGCCGTGCTCGTCCTGCTGATAGCGACCGCGCTCGCCTGCGCGATCGTTGGTGCACGGCTGGCGAAGCCCACCTTCGTCGAGGACGACATCGCGCGCCGCCGCCCGGTCTAGACGACCAGCTCGGCGCGGTGCACGAGCGCCGCAGCCCCGATGAGGGGCCCGTCGCTGGAGAGACCGGATGGCACGATCTTCACCTTGGTGACGAAAGCGAACTGTTTGCGCCGCGCGACCGCGGTTCTCATGTGATCGAAGAGGTCGGGAGTGACCTGGGAGAAACCCCCGCCGATCGCAACGACCTCGAGATCGACGAGGGCCGTCGCCGACGCGATACCCTGGCCGATGGCGCGTCCGGACCGTTCGACGGCGGCGGCGGCGATGGGATCGCCTGCACGATAGCTCGCTCCCAGTTCCTCACCGGTGTTGCCCGTCCAGCCCTGTCGACGCGCCCAGGCAACGGTATGGGGACCGGAGGCGATCGCCTCGACGCAGCCGATTCCGCCGCACGGGCATGGGTCGTCGAAGCCCGCGACCTCGACATGCCCGATATGACCCGCGTTTCCCGTGGGACCCGACACGGTATTTCCGTGCAGGATGAGCCCGCCTCCGACCCCTGTCGAGACGATCATGCCCATGACATTGTCGTAACCACGTCCGGCGCCCACCCAGTGCTCCGCGAGGGCGATGCAGAGCCCGTCCATCCTCAGGGTCACGGGAAGGTCGGGCAGCGCCGCGACGATCTGGTCGCGCAGCGGGTACTCCCGCCAGGCGGGGAGGTTGAGCGGCGACACCCGGCCCTCGGCCTCATTGATCGGTCCTGCGGATCCGACGCCTGCTCCGACGAGACTCGCGCCCCGTGGCACGGCGGCGAACACCTTGCCGACGACCTCGTCGACAGAGGCGGCGAGTTGCTCCGAGCTGCGCTCCGGCCCGGTAGGTGCGCGAAATCGACTGTTCGCCAGCACTTCGCCGGCGGGGTCGACGAGCGCGGCCTCGACCTTGGTGCCCCCGAGGTCGATGGCGATGGCGAAGTTCTGGGTCACTAAACGGTCCTTGATGCGATGAGGAGAATCACGGAGGGGAAGAAGAACATGACGACGAGCCTCGTCACCATGCTGAAAGCTTATGGGAACTCTCACGGCGTAGAGTTACAGCCGTGTCAGCCACCGACCTGGTCTTCGAGCGAACGCTGGAGCTGCCGCGGATCATCGTGTTCGATGCCATCGTCGATCCGGATCTCGTGGCCGGCTGGCTTGGGCAGGCCAACATCGAACCGATTTCGGGCGGCCGATACGACCTCCGATGGCTGGGTCCGGACGTCCAGCCCGCGACCTCCGGCATCATCGTCGAAGTGGATGCGCCCGCGTCCCTTTCGATCCAGACCGACGACCAGGGCCTGATCGATTTCACGCTCGAGTCGTTGGAGGGCGGCATCCGTGGGAGCAGCACGCTGCTCGGGATCCGCGTCCGACTCGCTATGGAACCGGCATTCTCCGAGCGGCTCCGTGAGGCGTGGGAAGCGAGGCTCGACCGACTCGAGGAGCTGCTGCGCGGTCATCCGGCCGACTGGGCGCATCGTGCACGTGGGGACGATGCGGGGACATCCGAAACGGACGACCGATTCCGCGGCACGCCCGGCTAGTCACGTCGAGCTTGGTCACTTGACATCTGCTCCGGGTGCCCCCTACCGTGGCCCTTGTACATAGTTGTCTAGATACAAGGCGATCAATGAAGATTGCGGTTGTCGGCGGATACGGGGTCGGTATGACCATGCGTGTCCTGCGCGCCCCGGCTGCGGGAGAGAGTGTGACGGGCGGAAGCCTGAGCATCGGCCCCGGCGGGAAAGGGTCGAATCAAGCGATCGCCGCAGCCCGCCTGGGTGCTGAGGTCACCCTCTATACCGCCATCGGGCAGGATCGTGCCGCGGAGGATGCCTGGGAACTGTGGCGCTCGGAATCGGTGACCGCGACGAGTTTGGTCGGTGCGCTGCCGACCATGACGGGGTTCATCATCGTCGATGCGGAGGGTGAGAACCGCATCACCATCGCACCCGGCGCGCTCGACGAGTTGACCCCGGAGTCGATCGAGGGATGCCGGGCGCAACTGGGAGCAGCCGACCTGGCAATAGTGTCGCTCGAGATTCCCGTCGCGGCCGCGGTGGCGGCGCTCAGGATCGCCCAGGAGGAAGGCACCATGACCCTCCTCAATCCGGCGCCCGCTGCCACCCTGCCGCAGGCGATCTGGGCGACCGTCGACATCCTCACCCCCAATCGCAGCGAGGCAGCGGCATTGCTTGGACGGGGCGGCGAGGACGACGATCCCGAATCGCTTGCCGGAGATCTTCAATCACGGTTCGGCTGCACGGTTGTGCTGACAGCCGGGAGGGACGGGGTCTTCGTCGACGACGGCGTCCGTAAGTTCACTGTTGCCGCCAGCCCGGTCGACACGGTCGTGGATACGACAGGCGCGGGTGATGCATTCACCGCGGCACTCGGGGTCGCGCTGGCCGGCGGCAGCGAACTAGCCGACGCCGTGCGTTTCGCTGCCGCAGCAGGCGCAGAGGCGGTGACGGTTCGCGATGTCGTACCGTCGCTGCCGACGCGGGCCCAGGTCGAAAATCGTCTCAAGTCCACCCTCGGAACAACAAAGGAACCTTCATACCGTGTCTAGCGCCACTGCGTCATCCCACCTCGCCCTCTCTCCGGCCGAACTCGCACCGTACATCCAGCACACCAGGATCGACGTCGGTTTGACCAGGGAAGACATGCTCGCCCATGCGGATGAGACCGTGGAGTACGGCTTCAATGCGGCGATGGTTCCCGGGTCCTGGGTCGGGCTGGTCGCCGGCGAGTTGGCCGGAACCGGGATCGAAATCGCCTCGGCGCTCGACTTCCCCCAGGTAGGAGTGATGTCCTCCGCTGGCAAGGCTGCGGAGGCGGCGGAGCTGGTACGGCTGGGAGCAACCCAACTCGATATCGGGGTCCAGATCGGCTGGCTCAAGAGCGGGATGTTCGATGAATTCCGCGAAGACATTGCCAATGTGGTGAGAGCGGCGGGCGTCCCGGTGAAGGTCATGCTTGAGTTGTCGCTCCTCACCGCCAGTGAGCGCGAGACCGCGGTCGAGTTGGCCATCGAGGCCGGAGCCGCGTACCTGAAGAACGCCAGCAGCGGAGCTATCGAGACGGCGAATCCCGAAAGCATCCGCTTCCTGGTGGAGCGTGCGCCTGCCGGTGTGCTCGTCAAAGCCTCCGGCGCAATCAAGAGTTACCGTCAGGCGCTCACCCTCATCGACGCTGGCGCAGTGTTGCTCGGCACCAGTGCGGGTATCGCGATCGTGACCGATTCCAGCACGGACGAGACGACGAGTTACTGAGGCCGGCCATGGAAATGTTCACCCTGGGCGCACAGCCATCCGACGGAATCGACCGTCACCTGCCGACGTCCTTGCACGCCCAGATCTCCGACGCCATCCGTTCGACTATCGTGTCGGGCACTTGGCAGCCCAACCACCAGCTCAAGCCTGAGCCGGAGTTGGCTGAGGAGCTCGGGGTGAGCAGGGGAACGCTTCGCCGTGCGATCACCACGCTGATCGAGGAGGGACTGCTCAAACAGGTGCGGGGTCGCGGAACTTTCGTGACCGAAACCCTGCTCGAGCCGGCCGCCGCACAGAAGCTGAGCACCCTCTCCGAAGACTTCGCCAGCCAGCAGGTTTCGCTCGATACCGCGGTGATCTCGGCGGAACTGGTGGACCCGCCGAAGGGCATCGCCTCCCTGCTTCAGATTCCAGCGGGCGCTCGCGCATTCCGGCTGGTGCGAATTCGTAGCACGGCGAAGAAGCCGATCGCCCTCTTGCACAATTACGTCCGGGCCGACATCGTCCCTTCCATCGCCTCAGTCGACTTCACGACGAGCACGCTCTTCGGCGCCCTCGAGGGGACGTTCGGGATGAAGATCGGCACTGCTCGTCGCTCCTTCAGCGCCAGGGCAGCCTCTCCCGAGGTCGCGCGCGCGTTGGACCTGCCGGGGGAATCGCCCGTGCAATATCTCGAGCAGCTGACCTTCCTGGTCGACGGTCGTCCTATCGAGTATTCCGACGTCTGGATCAATAGCGCTGAACTCCGTGTCGTCACCCTTCTCGCCCGCCGATAAAAGAAAGTATGGACATGACCACTCGACTCATTCTCGACTGCGATACGGGCACGGATGACGCCGTCGCTATCATGGCCGCCGCCCTGCATCCGTTGCTCGACCTGGTCGCAGTGACCACCGTCAACGGCAACGTGCCGCTCGCGAACGTCACAGAGAACACCCTCCGGGTGTTGGACCTGATCGGTTCGAAGGCACCCGTCTACGTCGGGGCGTCCAGACCGATGATGCGGGAGGATTTTCCCATCCCGCGCGGAATCCTGGGCGGCGACGACCCGGGCTTCCATCCGCCATACCTCGACATTCCGCCGTCGACGACGCCTCCCGCGGCTTGGACCGCTGTGGCCTTCCTCATCGACTATTACCTGAGCGATGCCGGACCGGATACCGTATTGGTGGCGACGGGACCACTCACGAATGTCGCGCTCGCCCTCGCCGCCGAACCTCGGCTCGCGGCCCGAATTCCACGACTCGTGCTCATGGGCGGAGCCCGGGGCTGGGGCAATGTAACCCAGTCGGCGGAGTTCAACATCTGGGTCGATCCGGAAGCCGCCGAGCGGGTCATGAACGCAGGGATTGCGGATGTCACGATCGTCCCACTGGATGCAACGCACAGCGCTCCGATAAGCCTGGCCGATTGCGACGCGTTCGATGCGATTGGAACGCCTGCGGCGCTTGCCTCCAGCGCATTCATCCGGCACAGGATCGTCGCCGGCAGGGACGAGCCTGGTGTCGAGACAGGTGAAGTCCCTGTGCACGATGCCCTGTGCATCGCCTACCTGGTGCATCCGGAGGTGCTTCAGGAAGTCGGCGAGTACGCGGTGACGGTCGAGACCCGTGGCCATCACACGCTCGGCGAAACGGTCATGGATGCCCGTCCGTGGTCGACGACGCCGCGGAATGCCAAGGTGGCCTTGCGCGCAAATGCGCAGATTTTCGTGCAATTTCTCACAGATGCGTTCCGCCCTTGACAGCCAGGACGAGCTCGGACACAGTTATGGCCATTCATCATTCGTATTATGAATCTGAAGGCTCAATGTTGAGAGTTCGCTCGGTTACCCGGGAGTTGGAGCGTCGCATCGTTGACGGTGTCTACGCAACGGGGCAGCGCGTGCCCACCGAGCCGCAGCTCGCCGAAGAATTCGCTGTGAGCCGCACGACGATCCGGAGCGCGGTGGGCAACCTGCAGGCTCGTGGATTGGTGAGTCGCGAGCAAGGGCGCGGAACGTTCGTACGCAGTAGTGGGCACGTCACCGTGAGCATGGTGCTCGACGCGAACCTCTCGATCACCGAGGTGATTACGGGCTCCGGTCGCAGGCCGGGAACGATCGGACTGAGCGTGGAGCGTGAATTCGCACCCGAGGTGGTCGCGGCTGCGCTCCGCATTGCGCCGCGTTCCCAGTGCCTCGTCGTCAGGCGCACCAGGACAGCGGATGGGGTGCCCGCGGTCGACGGCCGCGACTACCTTCTCGACGTCCCGAGCCTGCCCTCCGACACCTCGGCCTACGAGCATTCCCTCTATGCGCTGCTCGAGGTGGCGCACCGTCGTCCGGTGATCACCGGTGTCGCCCATATCGAGGCGGTCGCCGCCCACGGAGATACGGCCACGCGACTCGGTCTTGCCGAGGGTGCCCCGCTCCTGGCCCTGTCCCAGGTCCACGAGCTTGCCGGCGGCACGCCGGTCATGTACTCCGTCCTATCGCTGCGCAGCGATGTGGTGAACCTCTACGTTCACCGTGGCCAGCGCGAGGACGGCCTGCTCCACAAGAGCACCCGAGGACTGCCGCCCACACAGGACCAGTCCTAGAGATCCACCCCGGTCCGGCAGAGCCGCCGGTTCGTTAACCAACCACTGATCGAAAGGCCACACCATGACATCTGCTCCGGTCGCATCCACTCCACGGAAAACCAAAGCGGGTCGCACGAACCTCCCTATGACGCTCATCGTGACGCTTATCCCAGTGTGCGTCGCACTGAACATCGTCGGCGGTTACATCGCTCACGCCCTGCGTCTGCCCGTTTACCTCGACATGATCGGCACGGCAATCTCCGCCATCGTCCTCGGACCCTGGTGGGGTGCGCTGGTCGGTGTCCTCACCAACACCGGCTCGTCGCTCATCAACGGGCCGACCAGCCTTCCGTTCGTGCTGGTCAACGTCGTCGGCGCATTGCTCTGGGGCTACGGGGTTCGCAGTTGGAAGCTGGGTCGCACCATTCCCCGTTTCTTCCTCCTGAACGTCATCGTCGCGGTCGTCTGCACGATCGTGGCGGCGCCGATCATCGTCATCGTGTTCGGTGGGGCAACCGGAAACGGAGCAGATGCCTTGACCGGCACCTTCCTCGCGGTCGGCCAGAACCTCGTCGGATCGGTGTTCTCGTCCAACATCCTCACTTCGCTCGCCGACAAGATCATCGGCGGTTTCGTAGCGTTGGCGATCATCGAGGCACTGCCGAAGTCATTGACTGCGGGCGTTGACATCGTCAAGGCGACGCCGCTCAAGGGGATCCTGCTGGCGGTCGCCGGCGTCGTCGTCGGTGTCCTCGTCATCGTGGTGTTCCTGGCTATCAACCACTAGCGACACCGCAACACCCATTCACGCACTACCGGGGACAGCGCGGTCCCACGATGGCCGCGCTGTCCCCGAAATCAAGGAGACAAATGTCCGATCCCATCATCCGATTCGACGATGTGACCTTCACATACGCGGCGACAGACGAACCGGCACTGCATTCGATCTCGCTGGACATCCAAGCAGGCGAGTACGTGGCCATCCTCGGCCTCAACGGCGCGGGAAAGACGACCCTCGGCCTCTGCGTCAACGGGGTCATCCCGACGATGCTCGGCGGAAATCTCGAAGGCAAGGTCACGGTTGCGGGCCTCGACGTCTCGGAGTACCCGGTGCGCGAGATGGCGAAGATCGTCGGGATGGTCTTCGACAACCCGGAGTTCCAGATGAGCCAGATGTCCGTGGCCGAAGAAGTCGCCCTGGGGCTCGAGAACGCGGGCGTGCCGTATGAGGACATGAAGCGGATCATTCCCGAGACCCTCGAACTGGTGGGCCTTGCCGGCTTCGAAGAGCGTTCACCCCTCGGGCTGTCCGGCGGGCAGCAGCAACGGCTCGCGATCGCGGCGGTGCTGGCCATGCAGCCTCAGGTGCTCATCATGGATGAGCCCACCTCCAACCTCGATCCGATCGGCAAGCAGGAAGTCTTCGACATGGCTGCCAAGCTCAACCGGGAGCGAGGGATGACGGTCATCGTGATCGAGCACGAGGTCGAGGTGATGGCCCGGTATGCCGACCGCGTCATCGTTCTCGACAGCGGGCGGGTCGTCATGAACGGCACACCTCAGGAAATCTTCAGTCAGGTCGACGCCCTCGGCGAACTCAAATTGCGAGTTCCGGAGGCCGCACGCCTCGCCCAGTTGCTGGCCAAGCAGGAACTCTGGTCTGGGCCCGTCCCCATTCGAACCGAGTCGGCGGTCGAGGCCGTCAACGAACTTCTTGGAGCACACAATGTCTAATTCAGCGACAGCGACGCAGGGCGTTACCGGACAGCCGCGGGCCAGCGAGCGGGCCGTCGACATCCGCGATGCCCACTATGTCTACCCGACGGGCAATGTCGTCGCTCTCGGCGGCGTCGATCTGCGGGTCGAGCACGGCGAGATCCTCGGCATCATCGGGCAGAACGGGTCCGGCAAGACAACGTTGACCAAGCTGTTCAACGGCCTGCTCAAACCGACGTCCGGCAAGATCCTCATCAACGGCATCGACACCTCGACCCAGACCGTGCAACAGATGGCCGCGCACGTCGGCTATGTGTTCCAGAACCCCAACCACCAGCTCTTCGCCCGTTCCATCGAGGAGGAACTCAAGTTCGGGCCCAGGAACATCGGGGTTCCGGAAGACGAACTCGACGAAAGGGTAGCCCAGGCCGTCGAGTTCTTCGGGCTCAAGGACTACATCGCCGAACACCCCTATCGGGTCAGTTTCCCCATCCGCAAGCTCGTCGGCATCGCCTCCATCGTGACGATGCGTCCCTCCATCCTGATCTTCGACGAACCGTCGACAGGGCAGGATCACAACACCACCCACATCATCAATGGCCTCATGCGCCGACTCCGCGACGAGGGGACCACCGTCATCTGCGTATCCCACGACATGCCCCTTCTTGCGGATGTCGTCAAGCGCGTCATCGTCATGAAAGACACCCGCATCATCGCGGATGCCTCGCCGCGGGAAGTGTTCGCGGACAAGGCGCTGATGGCCAGGACCAACCTGCAGGCGCCGCAGATCACCGAGATCGCGCTGAACACGGTCGTTCCCCGCGGTGGCCACGTGGCGCTGACCCCGGAAGAGCTCGCGGCGGATATTTCCACCCGCATCCGCGGAACCGCCGTTACTCCGTCATCCACCGCGCGATAGACCAAGGACCGATAAATCATGTCAATGCAAATGGCGCTGCCCATCGCGATGATCCCGGGCAACTCCGTGATTCACCGCATCAACCCTCTCGCGAAGATCGTCTGGGTGGTGGGTTACATCGCCCTCGCCTTCTCGACCCAGAACGTCTTCCTGCTCTATGGCATGGCGCTCTTCGCCTTCCTCCTCGCGCCGATCGCCGGGGTGACCAAGCCGCTGCTCAAAGGGGCACTCATCCTGGTCCCCGTCGCTTCGTCGCTCCTGGCGATCCAGATCATCGCCCCGGCCGTGGAGAAGCCATGGACCCACGTCGCCGACATCGGCGTGCTGCAACTCTACGGAGACGGGCTCTACTACGGCTTTGTCTTACTGGGTCGGGTCGTGTCCTGCCTTCTGATGGCGCTCATCATGGTCATGACGACCCACCCGAGCGATCTGTTCACCTCGCTGTCCAAGCTCAAGATCCCGTACGCGTTCAACTTCATGCTGGCGATGACCCTGCAGCTCATTCCGGTCTTCCAGCGCGAGGTCGGAATCATCATGAGCGCACAGAAGTCGCGAGGAATGAAGGGCAGGGGATTCGCCGCTGTGCTGCCGAGCTTCGTACCTGTCTTCGTCGGCGCGATCGAACGGGTACAGCAACTGTCGATCTCGCTCGAGTCGCGCGGCTTCGGGTCGAACGGATTCAAGACGAGCTATCGCCAGGTCAAGGTGCGTCCGAGCGACTGGGTGATCGGCATTATCGGGGCGCTACTCCTGGCGACCCTTGTCACTGTCTCCATCATGCGGGGGCTCTGGAGCGTCAGTTCCCTGGTCGTGTTCCCTCACATCTTCGTTTTCTGGCTGTTCATCGTTGCCGCCGGGACCTTTGCGGCGATCATTCTCGCCACCCTCATATACGCCTTCAAGAAGTAATCCAGCTCCTTCTCGAACTAGCCATCCCGAAATAAGAAAGCAGGTTCGCCATGCCAACGAGTGCTCCAGACGAACGCCAGCACCACATCCAGGTCGCTCCGGGGGAGGTGGGACGCTACGTCTTCCTTCCCGGCGACCCCGGTCGATGCGAGCCGATCGCCCGTCTCTTCGACGACCCGAAGCTCGTCGCGTCCAACCGCGAATACGTGACCTGGACCGGCTACCTCGACGGCGAGAAGGTCTCGGTCACCTCGACCGGCATCGGATGCCCGTCGGCGGCCATCGCCATGGAGGAACTCGTAAAAATCGGCGCGGACACCTTCGTGCGGGTGGGAACTTCCGGTTCGATGCAGCCGGACGTGCTCCCAGGGACGCTCGGCGTCATCCAGGGAGCGATTCGCGACGAGGGCACTTCGAGCCACTACCTGCCGATCGAATTTCCCGCGGTGGCCGATATCGACGTGACCCGCGCATTGGCGGCGGGGGCGCGTTCGCTCGGCAAGGCCGTGCGGGTTGGAATCTCCCAATCGAAGGATTCCTTTTATGGGCAGCATGAGCCGGGCAGGATGCCTGTTGCCAACCGGTTGAAGGATCGCTGGGCCGCCTGGATGGCCGGCGGGGCAATCTGCTCCGAAATGGAGGCGGCCGCGCTGTACATCGTCGCGGCCACCCTGCGTGTTCGTGCGGGTGGAATCATGATGATCCTCGGCCACCACGACATGGCTCCGATGACCCCGGAAGAGGAGGCAGCTGGATCGCTCGATAATCTCCTGCCCGCCGCCATCGCCGGTATGCGGGAGTTGATCGCGCGCGACCGCGAGGCAGCCGGGCGAGCGGCATGAGCCTCGACCCCGAACTCCAGCACCACATTCAGCTGCGTCGTGGCGATGTCGGACGCTACATACTCTTGCCTGGCGACCCCGGCCGCTGCGAACCGATCGCCACACTGTTCGATGATGCGGCGCACGTCGCGTCAAACCGCGAGTACACGACCTGGACGGGAACCCTCGACGGGGAGAAAGTCAGCGTCGTCTCCACGGGCATCGGATGCCCATCCGCATCGATTGCGGTCGAAGAGCTCATCAAGCTAGGCGCGGACACCTTCATCAGGGTTGGCACCTCGGGCGCCATCCAGCCGGACACGCCGGACGGGCAGCTCGCGATCGTTACGGCCGCGATCCGTGATGAAGGTACATCAAGCCACTACCTGCCGATCGAGTTCCCCGCGATTGCCGATGCGCAGGTGGTCGACGCGCTCTCCGAGGGAGCACGCAGGCATGGCATCTCCCATCGCCTGGGAGTGTCTCAGTCCAAGGACTCCTTCTACGGCGAAGTCGAGCCCGAGCGGATGCCGCTGGCAGGCCAGCTCCGCGATCGCTGGGATGCCTGGGTCGGGGGCGGGGCGATCTGCTCGGAGATGGAGGCATCCGCGATCTTCGTGTTGGGGTCCATACACCGAGTACGCACCGGTGGAGTAATGCAGATGCATTCCGGTGACGGCTCGGCCGATCGCGGCCAGCTGCTCATCACCGCGGTGGAGGCGCTGCGGGTGCTGATCGAGGACGACCGAAGGCAGCGCCAGTGGCCGTGAGCGCGGATGTTGCGCGGCTGGCGGCGGTAGCCCCTGACTATGTCCGGCGCATGGGTCACCACCAGCGACGCAATTTCCTTTTCCTCATGCTGGACTCCGGCACCTTCGCGTTCGCAATCTCGCTGCTCTCGGAGACCACGATCATCCCGGCGTTCGTGCAGACGTTGAGCGGAAGTTCTGTGCTCGTGGGGTTGGTTGCGGCGACGTTTGCACTGGGAAGATATCTGCCGCAGCTCGTGGGTGCGCATCTCGTGCGGGGGAGGAGTCGGCGCAAACCCCTGTTGCTTGCCATTGTCATCGCGGAGCGGGTGGGCATCCTGGCAATCGCCTGCACGGCCCAGCTGATCGGTGTGCTGGACTCGAGCACCGTGCTCGTCATCTTCTTCATCTCCTTCTGCGCCTATGCGATGACGACCGGGCTGATCGGGCCGGTCTACGGTGACTTCATCGCGAAAGCCCTCACCAGAGGGAGGGGCTGGTACTACGGCTGCGTGCAACTGCTCGGCGGCCTGCTCGGCTTCAGTGCTGCTCTCGTTGCGGAGCACCTGATCAAGACGAACCCCTTTCCCGGCGGCATCCAGCTCTGTTTCTGGCTCTGCTTCGCCCTGTCGTTCCTGTCGATCCTCTTCGTTTCGGGATTGAAGGAAGAGGCGTACCCGCACGTCGAGCCACGCCCGAGCTTCTGGTCCACGGTGGCGGAGATTCCCGGACTGCTGAGGGACAACCCTGCGTACGGGAGATTCATCCTTGCCAGGGCATTTCTCGCCCTGTCGACGCTGGGCATCGGTTTCGTGGTCGTGGACGGCATGGGAGGCGTGCTGACGGCGTCGGACGCGGCGCTCATGGCGGCCGTGTTCATCCTCTCCCAGGCGGTGTTGGGTTTCCTCCTCGGCATGGTGGGCAACTACCTCGGCTGGAAGCTGGTCGTGGTCATCGGCGGTGTGCTCATCGCGGTGGGGATGGCGGGGGCGATGATCGCGGACTCCATGCCCGTCTACATCGCCATCTTTGCCGCACTGGGCGGGGCGAACGCGGTGACCATCATCGCGGATCCCAACATGTCGATCGAGTTGGCTCCGACGGACAAGACGAGCCTGTATCTCGGAACGACCTCGACGCTGCTCGCGCCGTTCTTCATCGTCGGACCGCTGATGGCCGGTGCGCTGGCAGACGTCGTCGGATATCCCGTTGTTTTCGGCGTAGCGGGAATGCTCGCGCTCGCCGGGCTCACCCTCGCCCTGCGGGTTCGTGAACCACGCACGGCGATCACCGTCGAAGTCGTTGGCCAGCCCGGCGTGCTTCCCTGACCTTCAAGGAACCAGATGACCCACCGCATGATTATCGACACGGACACCGCAGCGGACGACAGCTTCGCACTACTGGTCGGGCTGCTGCATCCGGAGGCACAGCTCGAGGCGATCACCATCGTCGCGGGCAACGTCAGCTTCGACCAGCAGGTCGAGAACGCTCTCATCACCATCGCGGCTGCCGGACGCGCCGGCGAGGTGCCCGTACACCTTGGTGCCCGAGTTCCGATGTTGCGGAAGTGGCATGCGGCGGGCGCGCACGGCGACGGCAAGGGAAACCACGACTTTCCTCAGCCGACCCAGAGGCCGAGCGAAGAAGGAGCGGCGGAGGCGCTGGTCCGGATCGTCGACGAGAACCCCGGTGAGATTGACATCGTGGCCATCGGTCCGCTGACCAATATCGCCACCGCGGTCCTGCTCGACAGGGGTTTCGCGAGCAAGGTGCGCCAGCTCTGGATCATGGGTGGATGCGACAACTCAATCGGCAATGTGACAGCCGCTGCGGAGTACAACTTCTATGTCGACCCGGAGGCCGCGGACATCATCCTGAGCGCGGGTTTCGATGCGACGATCGTCACCTGGACGCTCACGGTGACACAAGCGCTGTGGGACAGGGAACAGCTCGCGGCGATTGCGGCGATCGACAACGACCTCGCGAGATTCTTCACGATCCTCGACACCCCCAATCTGGAATACAACGAAGGGGTCGCATTGATGGGGAGCACCCATCCGGATTCGATGACCGCCATGCTGCTGGTTCGCCCGGATCTCATCCGTGGAAGCAGTCGCAAGTTCGTCGCGGTGGAGACTCGCGGCGAACTGAGCCGCGGTTATTCCTTATTCGACGACCGGCCAGAGCGCAACGCTCCGAACGCGACGGTAATCGACGAGGTCGACGCCCTCGGGTTCTGGCGAGCCTACGTTGAGCTGCTTACCGCCGGCCCACGGGGATAAACGACGCCTGGCACATTCGCGTGGCGTCCGCGCATGGGATGCTCATCTGAGCATTAGGGCACTCGTATGTTGAAATGATGCACGCGCAGCCTTAGCCTTGGTGAGGGGAGGAGGCTCATGTCAGACGAAACGGAATTGCTTAGCGTACGAGTCGCGGAACTCTATTACGACGAGAACAAGACCCAGGATGAGATCGGGGCTCTTCTCGGCATAACGCGATGGAAAGCGGGGAGGCTGCTCACCCAGGCGCGAGCGAGCGGTATCGTTCGCATCGAGATCGTGCATCCCAGGGCGCGGCGCCTCGGCATCGAGCGCGAGTTGCGCGAACGATTCGGGCTGACCGACGCGGTCGTCATTCCCGCAACAGAGGGCAGTGAGCTGCATTCCCGGGTTGCTCAAGCCGCGGCGGACTACCTGGCGGCGCTCCGCCCGGTCCCTCGAATCCTCGGCATCAGCTGGGGCAGGACTTTGAACGATGTGGCGAATCAGCTTGCCGACGGGTGGGCGACGGGGGTGACCGTCGTTCAGATCAACGGCGGTGTAAGCCTCAACAGGAGGGCTGGAACGGCAGCTTCGACAGCTGTGGCGATCGCCCAGAAAGCCTCGGGCCACGCGATCCTATTGCCGAGCCCCGCGATCCTCGAGCGACTGGAGACGAAACTCGCGATCGAAGCAGATCGCACCGTCGCAGGCGTCCTCACACTCGCGGAGGGAGCATCTGCTTACCTGTACAGCGCCGGCGTCGCCGACGAGAGCTCCGTGCTGGTCGACAGCGGCTATCTCACTCCGGCGGACGTGGCGGAACTGGTGCGCAAGGGCGCCGTGGGAGACGTGGTCGGCCGCTACATCGATGCCAACGGAAATACGGTCGACCCCGGGCTCGATGAGCGTACGGTGGGATTGGGCCTCGACCAGCTGCGAGCCGCCAGCACAGCGATCTTCGTGGTCGCGGGCGAAGGCAAGCATGATGTTGCACGGGCTGTTGTCACGACCGGACTGTGCACCGTTCTCGTGACCGACGAAGGAACCGCACGCGCTCTGATGGAGCCAGAGCGGTGACAGCGCTCGGAGCAATGAAAAAGGAAGCCTAAACATGACAATCGAACAATCGGTAGCGCTCGCGCCCGCCGAGCGAGCCAACCAGCTCATCGGGGGTGAGCTGACGGAGAAGAGCCTCAGGCTCCATCTTGAGGGACTGCCCGGCGTCGACGCCGTCGGCCTCGAGGCGCGGGCCGCGGACCTCGCGACTCGCTCGATCAAGACCACCTCGAAGGCCTGGGCGCTCGATAGGGTCATCCAACTCATCGACCTCACGACCCTCGAGGGCGCCGACACGCCTGGCAAGGTCCGCTCGCTCGTCGTCAAGGCGATGACACCGGACCCCTCCGATCTCAGCGCACCCCGCGTCGCGGCCGTGTGCGTCTACGGCGACATGGTCCCCTACGCGGTCGAGGCGCTCGGCTCCGCGCACTCCGCCGGCACGGACAACGGCATCAATGTCGCTGCGGTCGCTACGGCCTTCCCGAGCGGACGTGCCTCCCTCCCGGTGAAGATCGCGGACACGAAGTATGCCGTGGCCGCCGGTGCCGACGAGATCGACATGGTCATCGACCGCGGCGCGTTCCTCTCCGGCCGTTACGGCGTCGTCTTCGACCAGATCGTCGCGGTCAAGGAGGCCTGCCGCCGGGATGACGGAACGTATGCCCACCTCAAGGTGATCCTCGAGACGGGGGAGCTCACGACCTACGACAACGTGCGCCGGGCATCCTGGCTCGCGATCCTGGCCGGCGGCGACTTCATCAAGACCTCGACCGGCAAAGTGGCGCCTGCGGCCACCTTGCCCGTCACGCTGCTGATGCTGCAGGTGGTGAACGACTGGCACCGCCTCACCGGCGAGAAGATCGGCGTGAAGCCGGCCGGCGGCATCCGTACCTCGAAGGACGCGATCAAGTACCTGGTGACCGTCGCCGAGACGGTCGGCGAGGAGTGGCTGCAGCCGCACCTGTTCCGCTTCGGCGCCTCGAGCCTGCTCAACGACGTGCTGCTGCAGCGGCAGAAATTGACAACCGGCCACTACAGCGGCCCCGACTACGTAACGGTGGACTGATGACTATTTCTGACAAGCGCTGGCTCGACTACGCTCCCGCTCCTGAATCCACGGCGATTCTCCATCTGCGCGACTCCTACGGACTCTTCATCGACGGTGAGTTCGTGGACGGCCACGGCGCCCCCTTCTCGACCATCTCGCCCGCGACCGAAGTGAAGATCGCCGAGATCTCCTCCGCGAACGCCCAGGACGTGGATGTCGCGGTTGCCGCAGCGCGTCGTGCCTACGACCGCACCTGGTCGCGCCTGAGCGGGGCGGACCGTGGCAAATACCTCTTCCGCATCGCCCGTCTCGTGCAGGAGCGCGCCCGCGAACTGGCTGTCGCCGAGAGCCTCGACAACGGCAAGCCGATCAAGGAGAGCAGGGATGTCGACGTTCCACTCGTCGCCGCCTGGTTCTTCTACTACGCGGGCTGGGCCGACAAGCTCGACTACGCCGGCCTCGGAC
>JAODMW010000038.1 GCA_025464815.1 Microbacteriaceae bacterium
GGCAGCAGCAACTTCGCCGGCTGGCACATCGCGACCGCCCAGGAGGCCGCCCGCAAGCGCAACTACACCGGTCTCGTGAGCGAGCAGTCGATCTACAACCTGCTCAAGCGTGAGGTGGAGCTCGAAGTCATTCCGGCGGCGCAGGCCAACGGGCTCGGCATCATCCCGTGGTCACCGCTCAACGGCGGACTCCTCGGCGGTGTCGTACGCAAGCAGCGCGACGGCGTGCGTCGCCTGGAGGGCCGAGCGGCAGAAGACGTGGAGAAGAACCGCGCTGCGCTCGAGCAGTACGAAGCGTTCGCGGATGAGCTCGGCCACGAGCCGGGGGACCTCGCCCTCGCCTGGCTGCTGCACCAGCCGGGCGTCACGGCGCCGATCATCGGCCCGCGCACCCAGGAGCAGCTCGATGGCGGCGTGCGTGCGCTCGCGATCACGCTCGACGCGGCCGCGCTCTCCCGCCTCGACGCGATCTTCCCGGGGCACAAGCCCGCGCCGGAAGATTACGCCTGGTGACCCGATCCCGACCGAGAATTTAAGGACCACAATGAAGACGAGAAGAATCGCCGACCTCGAGGTCAGCGCTATCGGCCTTGGCGGCATGCCCATGTCGATCGAGGGTCGGCCGGATGAGGCACGCTCGATCGCGACGATCCATGCGGCCCTCGATGAGGGTGTCACCCTCTTCGACACGGCGGACGCCTACCACCTGCATGCCGACGACGTCGGTCACAACGAATCGCTGATCGCGGGCGCGATCGCGTCCTGGGGTGGCGACACGTCACACGTGCTGGTGGCCACGAAGGGCGGTCACCTTCGCCCCGGGGACGGCAGCTGGTACGTCGACGGTCGTCCGGAATACCTCAAGCAGGCGGCAGAGGCCTCCCTCAAGCGGCTCGGCGGCGACGCCATCGGGCTGTACCAGTTCCATCGCCCAGACCCGAACGTTCCCTACGAGGATTCGATCGGTGCCATCCGCGACCTGCTGGATGCCGGAACGATCCGCCTGGCCGGGATCTCGAACGCGAATCCGCTCCAGATCCATCTGGCACAGGAGATCCTCGGCGGCCGGCTCGCGTCCGTGCAGAACCAGTTCTCGCCCGCCTTCCGCAGCAGCGAGCCAGAACTCGAGCTGGCGGATGAACTCGGCATCGCCTTCCTGCCCTGGAGCCCGCTCGGTGGAATCTCCTCCGCGTCGGCGCTCGGCAGCCGTTTCGCCGCGTTCCAGACGGTGGCGGATGCCCGCGGCCTGACCCCCCAGGTGGTCTGCCTGGCCTGGCACCTGTCGAAGTCGCCGCACGTCATCCCGATTCCCGGCGCGTCGCGGCCGGAGAGCATCCGCAATTCGGTGCAGGCGGCCGAGGTCACGCTTACGGCCGAGGAACTCGCCCTGCTCGGCTAATCGTTCGCCACGACACGGCGCTCACCCGCAGGGTGGGCGCCGTGTCGCGTCTGACGGACTCCTAAGAGGCTCGGGCGAACTCTTCCTGCGACAGCTGGTCGAGGAACGCCGCCGCGGCGGGGCTCGGTTCCTCCGCGGCCGCGACTGCAACCGTCCATTCCGGCATGTCGTCCGGCAGCGCCACTGCCCGCAGCAGGTCGGGACGCTTCGCGGCGAAGGACTGCGGCACGATGGCCACTCCGAGGTTGTAGCCGACCAGGTCGAGCAGCGGGTGCACGTCGTTGACCTCCATCGGCGCACGGTAGTCGAATCCCGCGGCCGCGAACGCGCGGCGGGCGAGAACATTCGCCCCCCAACCCGGCTGGAATCCGATGAGGGTCTCGGCGTGGAGGGACTCGAGATCCACCTGCTCCCGATGCGCGAAGGGGTGGTCGGGATGGCAGAGAACGACGAGCTTCTGGGTGCTCAGGGGGCGCAGCTGCACTCCAGCCGGAGCGCTTCCCGTGACGACCACGAGGGCCACATCCACCCGTCCGCCGGCGACGCTCTCGAGGATCTCGACCGATCCCTCGTAACGAAGCCGCACCTCCACGCCCCTGTTCACCGCACGGAAGCGACCGAGTTCGGCCGGCAGGTCGACCGATCCGACGCAGGGCTCCGCGCCCACGGTGAGCCTGCCGCGCACGAGTCCGCGCACCGCCGCGACAGCGTTCTGCGCTGCGGCCGCGCTCGCCAGCGTGCGCATCGAATCGGCCAGCAGGGCCTGCCCGGCGGCGGTGAGTTCTACCCGGCGGGTGCTGCGGGTGAAGAGTGATGTACCGAGTTCGAGCTCGAGCGCGCGAATCGACGCGGACAGCCCCGACTGCGAGATCTGCAGCAGTTCCGCCGCTCGGGTGAAGTGCCGTTCGTCGGCAACGGTGACGAAGTGTTCGAGTTGGCGTAGTTCCATTCAGCGATTCTATCGATGGATGCTGCGTGGTTCAGAAGCCCGCCGGCTGAGGCCCGGTTCTCAGGCGAGAGCGAGCAGCGCGGCCGACACGAGGGCGAACAGCAGGCCGGCCCATTGCACGACAGCGATCCGCTCCTTGAGCACGATCGAGGCGAGCACGATCGTTCCCGCCGGCGCCAGGGCGTTGAACACCGAGACGACGGACAGGTCTCCGGCGCGAAGAGCGAGCAGGAACAGGAAGGCGGCGCCGGCATCCGTCAGTCCGCAGAGAATCGCGAAAAGCACAGCGGGTCGGGTCGTTCCCACCCGTGGCTCGCGTCGCCCGAGCGATCGGACGAGCACGATCGCGCCCATCACCAGCCCCGTCACGGCGAAGCAGACGATGAGCGGCGCCGGTCCGCTGTCGACGGGCGACAGGTCGATGACCACAAGATAGGCGCCGATGGCTACACCCGCGACGACCGCCATGAAGATGCCGCGGCGGCTCGGGCGCAGGGCGCCCGCACCGGGCACGAAGCAGATCAGGATGATGGCGACGAGTCCGATGAGGAGTCCGATGTTTCCTGCGATACTCAAGCGCTCCCCGCGTGCAAACCCCACGGCTATCGGGATGACCGCAGCGACGAGCGCCATGATGGGCGAGAGGATGCTCATCGGCCCGAGCGCCAGGCAGGCGTAGAGCAGCCCGAGCGCCGCGGCACCGGCGAGGCCGCTCAGCACACCGGTCAGTAGTGCGCCTTCGCTCCAGCGCGGAGGGAACACGAGCATCCCAAGCGCGAGCAGCATGAAGCCCGCGGCCGAATTGATCGCGGTCACCGTGATCGCGCTCATGCTCTTTGCGGCGATGCCGCCGAAGAAGTCGCTTGCGCCATAGATGGTCGCACCGACCAGTCCGAGCAGCGCACTCAGCACAGGGGTCTCCTTCGTCGATCTCAACCCTGGCAGAGTTTCGGCGAATCCTTGGCCTCGAGCGCCCTCGCGGGCTAGGGTGCAGATGACCCCCGATCGGGGGGTGCACCCCCTCGTCTGCCCATGAAGGAGACTCCGGAGACATGGCACACTTCTCTTCCCGTTCGCACCGAATCCCGATTGCCGCTGCCGTCGCGGCACTCGCTCTCGGCGTTTCCGGATTCGCAGCACCCGCAGCACTGGCCGCCGATGCGCCGGTCGCCATCGACATCCTCACCTTCAACGACTTCCACGGTCGACTCGAGGCATCGACGCCCTCGGCCGGAGCAGCCGTTCTCGGCGGCATGGTCAACTCCTACCGCGCGGCCAATCCCAACACGCTGGTGGTCTCGGCCGGAGATTCCATCGGCGCATCGACCTTCACCTCATTCATCCAGAATGATCAGCCGACAATCGAC
>JAODMW010000069.1 GCA_025464815.1 Microbacteriaceae bacterium
CTCGCCGTTCCCAAAACCTACAAGCTCTACATCGGCGGCAAGTTCCCGCGCAGCGAGTCTGGCCGCGTCTACGAGGTCGCGACCGCCAAAGGCGCCTTCCTCGCCAACGCCGCGAAGGCCTCCCGCAAGGACGCGAGGGATGCGGTGCTCGCCGCCCGTTCCGCGGTCGCCGGCTGGTCCGGTGCGACCGGGTACAACCGCGGCCAGGTGCTGTATCGGATCGCCGAGCTGCTCGAGGGCCGTCGCGCGCAGTTCGTCGAGGAACTCCGGCAGAGCGAGGGTATCTCGGCGGCTGCCGCTGAAAAGCAGGTGGATGCGGCGATCGACATCTGGGTCTGGTACGCCGGCTGGGCGGACAAGTACGTGCAGGTCGCGGGCAATGGCAATCCGGTGAGCGGGCCGTACTTCAACGTCTCCACGCCGGAGCCGACCGGAGTCGTCGCCGTGATCGCACCCCGGGAGTCGTCGCTTCTCGGACTCGTGAGCGTCGTGGCGCCGGCCCTCGTGAGCGGCAATGCGGTCGTGGTCGTGGCGAGCGAACGCTCGCCACTCGCCGCGATCAGCCTGAGCGAGGTGCTCGCAACGAGCGATGTGCCCGGCGGGGTCGTCAACATCCTCACCGGCTCGGCGGCGGAGATCGCGCCGTGGCTCGCAAGCCACGCCGATGTCAACGCCCTCGACCTCGCCGGTGCGGGTGCCCTCGACTGGGTCGACCTGCAGATCGCCGCTGCGGAGACGCTCAAGCGTGTGCTCCCGCCGCAGGACGGCGTTCCCGCGCCATCCGTCGAGCGCGTCACCTTCTTCACGGAGACGAAGACGGTCTGGCATCCCAAGGGGCTGATCTAGTAGCCCTAGGCTGGCGGAATGATTCCGGCAGAGTGGAGCAACTACCGCAGGGACGAAGACGGCGAACTTCTCGGCTACCTCGTACCGCGAGGCGACGGCTTCGTACCGGTGACGGTATTCGGTTACCCGCTTGCAGGCCCGAGCACCATCTCCGATGCCGAGCGGGTGCTCGATTCCATGGGTCTCGGCTATCTGGCCGACGACTGGTTCCTGGATGTCGACGGCAGCTGGTTCAGGGTTCGCCTGAGCGAGGCATCCCCTGAGCTGCTCCGCGTCGCCATCGTCGACTACGGCTTCACCGGCGAGATCGGCAAGCGCTTCGAGCTGTCCGTGCCGGTCGACGGACGCCTACGGATGGATCTCCCGAGCTGAGCCGTTCCGGCCGCTTCCCCTGTGGGGCGGGCCCGGCGCCGGCGCTTAGGCTTGGGGGATGGTCACGGGGGGAGCGTCGCGCGTGCGAAGTGTTCGCTTTGCTGTGGTCGTCGTAGCCCTCTCGGTTCTCGGAGTCAGTTCCGTCGGGGTGTCGAGCGCATCGGCGGCGGAGTCCGACACGATCGCCTCGCTCGTCAATGAGGCGCGGACGGCTGCCACTTCGCTTCCACCGGCCGCCGCATCCGCCCGCCAGGGTCCGTCCCCGAGTCCGAAGACCGAGAAGCTAGCCAACACTGCGGCGAAGACCGCGCAGGACTTCCCGGTCGGCTACATCGTCGGAATCGTCCTGGTCGTGCTTGGTCTCGCCGGTGGCATCTACGGGCAGGTGCTGCGCCGCCGCGGCAGGCGATCCTCCGACAACTAGGCGACGAAGCAGCCGGAGGAACCGGTTTCTCTAGCGTTTCACAGCACAGCGCGCGATCATGGAGTGACGCGTCGTCTCAACGGCGCTGCCATGGAGGTCACACAATGACTGCAGACACGGTTCTTTTTCTCGGGGACAGCATCACGCAGGGCGGCGACTGGCCGGCCTGGTTTCCCGAACTCAACACACTCAACTTCGGCGTCGGCGGCGACACGACGGAGGATGTACTCGCGCGCCTCGACACGGTCGTCGAAGCCCAGCCGGATGAGATCGTGCTCCTCATCGGAACCAACGATCTCGGGTTGAGGCGCAATGTCGAGACGCTCGTGCGCAACGTCCAGTCGATTCTCGTCGATCTCCGTCGTGACCTGCCGGGATCACGGATGCTGGTGCAATCGGTCATGCCCCGTGGCAGGGAATTCGCCGACCGTATCCGAGAGGCGAACATCCACCTGCGCCAGTTCTCGGCGACGGTTCACGCCCAGTTCCTGGACCTCTGGCCGACGATGGCCCTCGAGGACGGGGAGATCAATCCCGTATTCTCCGACGATCGGCTCCACCTCAACGAGAGTGGATACGAGGCCTGGCTGTCCGAGCTGCGACCGGCGTTGGAGCGCCTGCGCGATGAGCCGCCGATGAGCCGCCCCATCCAGGCCATCATCTTCGACGAATACGCGCGACCGAACCCGTAGGAGCGCTCAGAGCCTGCCGACGAGCGTCGTGTAGAACGCGACCCCGCGCAGGAGCGTTGCGGTGTGCATCCGCTCGTCGCGTGCGTGCAGCGTGCCGCGCTCGTCCTTCGACATCTCGAAGGGGCTGAACCGGTAGACGTGGTCGCTGATCCGTGCAAAGTGGCGACTGTCGCTCGCCGCCATCATGACGTACGGCGTGACGATGGTGCCCGGGAAGGCGTGTTCGATCGACGTCTTCACCAGCTCCCAGGCCGCGCCGCTCGTCGGAGAGATCGGCGAGGGCTCGTTCGGATGGATGACCGCGATGGCCACCAGGGGGTCGTCGATGGCACGACGCACATGCTCGACCGCGGCGGACACCGAGGAGTCGATGGCGACCCGGATGTTGACAGTCGCGATGGCGCGTTCCGCGAGGGCATTGGCGGCCTGGCTTCCCTGCAGCATCGTGACCGCCTGCGTCGTGCGGATCATCGCGCTGGTCTCATCGCCGAGCCGTGCGAACAGTGCGAGCAGAAGGGGTTTGGTGAGCCAGAGATTGGTGAACAATGCCCTGAACGGGTTTCTGGCATGCGCACCGAGGGTGCGGATCATCTCGAGCGTCGTTGGGGTGAATCCGGCGCGGAACGGACGCCTGTTCAGGTGCACGATCGCGGCCGCGAGCCGAGCGGTCGCCGAGAGCTTCGGCGGAGTCGAGGCGTGCCCGCCCTCCTGTTCCACGGTCAGTGTGAGACTCAGGATGCCCTTCTCGCTCACGCCGACGACGGCGATCGGGCCGCTCACTCCGGGAAAGATGTCCTCGACGACTGCCCCGCCCTCATCGAGGACGAGACCGGGTCGGACACCGCGCGACTCGAGCAGGTCGACGATGGCACGTGCGCCGCTGCCCTCCGTCTCCTCGTCGTGGCCGAAGCTGAGATAGACGTCGTTCTCCGGGGTGTGGCCGGCGAGCACCTGGGCTTCGATGCCCTCGAGCAGGCTGACCAGCGAACCCTTGTCGTCGAGGGTGCCGCGGCCCCAGACGAGCTGCTCATCGCCGTCGCCGACCAGCTCGGCGGCGAAGGGCGGATGCGTCCAGCCGTCGTCGGTGGCCGACACGACGTCGTAGTGGGCCATGAGCACTGTCGGCGGTCCCTCGGACCTCCCCTTCCAGCGGTACAGCATCGAGTAGTCGTTCACGAATTCCCGACCCAGTGCCCCGTGGGTCGCCGGATACAGGTCGGGCAGCAGCTCGATGAACTCCCGGAACGGAGCCCAGTCGGTCCGGCTCACGTCGAGCCGGGAGATGGTCGGAAGGCGCACGAGCGCGCGGAGGTTGGCGATCGGATCCGACATGGGCCTATTCTTCACTACCGGCACGAAAGAATAGGCTCATGACCTCTTACCCAACGCCGGAGTACCGCCGGCCGGCGCTCGCCCCCGGAATCCTCGGTGCGATCGTGCTCTTCGCCGGACTCGCACTGCTCGACAATGCCGGCGGCTACCTCTTCATCCGATTTGCCGTGAGCATCCTCGCGCTGATCATGTGCGTCTTCTCCTGGCAGGCGAAGCAGTGGTGGTGGATCATCGCCCTGCTCGCGATAGCCGTGCTCTGGAACCCGGTGGTGCCGTTGGCCCTCCACGGGCAGGGCTGGGTGGCTCTCCAGTTCGTCGGGGCGCTCGTGTTCGTGGTCGTCGGCATCCTCGTGAAGGTGAAGAACCCGGAAGATCGCAACCGGCGCCGCTGATCGGCTATCTCGTCGACCCCGGCCGGAGTACGGTGCGAACATGACTTCGCTCTGGCTCGACACCGCGCGCACGATCGACACGGATTCCTTTGCGCCGGATACCCGCTACGACCTGGTCGTCGCCGGCGCCGGTCTCACCGGGCTCCTGACCGGACTGCTCTTCGCGAGGGCGGGGATGCGGGTCGCGGTCCTCGAGGCACGCTTCGTTGGCGCTGCTGCGACCGGGAACACGACAGCCAAGCTCAGCCTGCTGCAGGGCAAGCACCTCTCTGAAATCCTCAGGCACACGACGCTGGCAACGGCCAGGGCGTACGTCGAGGGTAATCGCGAGGGCATGATGTGGCTGCTGCGTTACTGCGAGGAGCACGGCGTCCCCGTGCAGCGCAGGGACGCCTTCAGCTATGCGGCGAGTCCGGAGGGCATCCACCGAGTCGACGAGGAGTATCGCGCGGGCGTCGCGCTTGGGCTCGACGTCACGCGCGAGTCGTCCCTGGATGTCCCGTTTCCCGTCTACGGCGCCGTCGGGCTGGCCGAGCAGGCGCAGTTCGATCCCATGGACGTTCTTCGCGCGCTCGCCGCCGACTTCCGCGCTCACGGTGGGGTGCTCGTCGAGGATGTCCGGGTGCAGCGGGTGAAACCGGGCGGCCCTGGCACGGTCACCACCAATCGCGGCACGGTGTTCGCCGACAGGGTCGTGCTCGCCACGGGCACGCCGTTCATGGACCGAGGGCTCTACTTTCTCAAACAGGAGGCCCAGCGTTCATACGCTCTTGCTTTTCGGGTTCCCGGCGCGGTGCCGACGGGGATGTACCTCTCCGTCGATTCGCCAACGCGGTCGATTCGCACCACCCCGGTCGATGGCGAGGAGCGGCTCCTGGTCGGTGGGAACGGGCATCCGGTCGGCCGGCATCCCTCGCCACTGAGCCTGGTGGACGACCTCGTCCGCTGGACCGAGGAGTTCTTTCCTGGCGCGGAGCGTACCCACTCCTGGTCGGCCCAGGATTATCGGCCGGCGGGCCGGATTCCCTTCATCGGCTGGCTCCCTCGCGGTCGTGGGCGCGTCTTCATCGCGACCGGTTACGAGAAGTGGGGGATGGCGAACGCCGTGGCGGCGAGCCTCACCCTTGCGGCGGACATCCTCGGCGGGCACCTGCCATGGGCACAGAAACTGCACCATCGCGTCACGACGCCGGCGGATGCCGGTTCCTTCATCGGTGCGAATGCGGCGGTCGTCATGGCTGCGACGAGGGGCTATTTCGGCGCATGGTTCGCGCCACGGCCGAGTGGTCAGCCGGACGACGGCATGGGCATCGTGACCCACGACCGATTGCGACCGATCGGAATCTCGACCGTCGATGGCGCGACCTGCACCGTCTCGACGGTCTGCCCGCATCTCCACGGGGTGCTCGGCTGGAACGATGCCGAACTCTCCTGGGACTGTCCGCTGCACGGCTCGCGTTTCACGGCGGACGGGCGACTGCTTGAGGGACCGGCGACCAGGGACCTGCGGCGACTCGCATAGGCCATCCATAGCCTTCTCGCGGCGCCTTCATGGTCCACACCGGGACTCCGCATAGTCCGCGGCGCGAGGGTGGTGTTCGGCCGGGTCTACCGGCTCGACCGTGATTCCCGAGACGAAGGAGCGAGTCATGACCGATGAAACCACTGCGGATGCGGGCGGTGTGGACGAGGCCGCGGAGCCTCCCACAGCCGCCCAGCCGACGACCGCTGCTGCCCCTCTTGCACCAGTCGCACCTGTCGCACCAGTCGCATCCAAGCGCGGGCTCGCGCTCGCCGGGATCATCGTCGGTGCCGTCGTTGTGCTCGGGGCGACCTTCGGCGGTGGGGTGCTGGTCGGCTCGGCTTTCAACCATGGTGGGCGTCCCGGGATCCAGCAGGGCCAGGGCTTCGGCCCCGGCGGAGGTCAGCCGCAGGGAGGCCAGCGCTTCGGCGGCGGCCAGAATGGCGGAAGCCCGAACAACAGCGGGCCGGGTTCGAGCAGCAACTAGCGGCGAAGCGCGATCGCGCCGACTCGGAATGAGGTTCACAGGCGACGGCGCTAAAATGTCCAGCAGCTAGTGGCTCGCGCCGACACAATCGGCAGGCGAGTCAGGCTCGAGAGATTGGGCCGAAAACCGTGACCGACATCCAGCACCCCGCAGCTCCGAACGCTGTCGTAGCAAGGAATGTGACGAGTACCGTCGCGCCCGCCAGCGTCTTTCCGACGTCATCGATGATGGCGCGCGTCGACCTCGTCCCCAGCAAGGGTGGACTCGCGATCCTCAACGAGCGGTTGACCCCGCGTGAGGCGATGATCGAGGACCTGCTGTTCATCCGCAGGGTCCTGGAGACGGCCGACATCGACTACCTTCTCGTCCGTGGCAACGACACCAGGCCTGTGATCGCGGTGGACCGCCGGGCGCGCAAGGTGCTGAGGCGCGCGCTCGCGCTCGCCTGCGCCGAGGAGCCGTTCTACTCGAAGCCCGCCGACGGCGTGCACGGGGCGACCGTCGCGCTCGCCGACGGCAAACTCGCTTCAGACAGGTCGACACGTTCCTTCATCCTGTTCCGTCCACGGATCACGCCGAACGGAGAGCTCCGCTATGGAGCGGCCGCGGGAGTACGCCTCGAGCTCTGGACCTACGACTCGGAGTTCGTCGCCGCTCCGGCCCAGAATTCGCTCATGAGGCTCGTGCTTCCTCGCGCGGAGGTCCAGCGCGATAGCGTCGACCTGTATGGCGAGAGCTGGCCGACCCTCACGGGCATGTTCGACCCCCAGGCTCGCGACATCGACTTCGACATCGACATCGTGTTCTCCTGGGTCGACGGTGCTGCGATCGAGTGGCAGCGCGCCAGGGCCCGACGGATGCGCAGTTACGTCGTCGGCGAGGGCGACGATTCGCACGCCCGTTTCCGCCAGCTCGACGAGTTGAAGTACGCCCTTCGTTCGGTCCACCTCTTCGCACCATGGGTACGAAACGTCTACGTCGTCACCGACTCGCCGAAGCCGGATTGGCTCGCCGAGCATCCACGGGTCACCTTCGTGCGGAGCGAGGAATTCTTCACCGACCCCTCCGTGCTCCCCACCCACAATTCGCACGCCGTCGAGAGCCAGCTTCACAACATTCCCGGGCTGAGCGAGCACTTCCTGTATTCCAACGACGACATGTTCTTCGGTCGCCCGGTCGGGCCGGACATGTTCTTCTCCCCGGGCGGCATCACCAGGTTCATCGAGGCGACCACCCGCATCGGCATGGGGGAGAGCAACCTCGAGCGCAGCGGCTTCGAGAATGCGGCGAGGGTCAATCGTCGACTGCTGCGCGAGCGCTTCGGTCGCACCATCACCCGGCATTTCGAGCACACTGCGGCCCCGCTGCGGAAGTCGATTCTGCAGGAACTCGAGGCCGAGTTTCCCGAGGATTTCACCCGCACGGCGGCGAGCACCTTCCGGGCGGCGACGGACATCTCCGTCACGAACTCGCTCTACCACTACTACGCCCTGCTCACCGGGCGCGCGGTGCTGCAGACCGAGGCGAAAGTGCGATACGTCGACACGACGATGCGCGTCGGGCTCACCGACATGACGAGGCTGCTCAAGCGTCGCGACGTCGACCTGTTCTGCCTCAACGACGGGAGCTTCCCCGAGCTGACCGTCGAGGAGCGAGCCGGTGCGGTGCGGTCGTTCCTCGAGGCCTACTACCCGATCGCGGCGCCCTGGGAACGCGCGCCCGAGCCGCCCGCCGACAACTGATACCGGGCGCGCAGGCCAGCTCTGAACGTCGCCGGCGGCGGAGAAATCGCGTCGCGGAGGCAGTCGTAACTCCCGCCGCGAGAACATAACTCCGCCGGTCGGGGTCTTTTCTCCGCCGCGAGCTGCGACTGACTAGACGGTCGTCAGTTCCCGTGTTGGCGGGTGGAGTTCTTCGTCCGGGGCCAGCGGTGCCGTCCCGCTTTCGGGGATCACCACGCCGTTCGCGGCGAGAATGCGCGCCGTCTCCTCCGGCGACACATAGGAAACCGGCGAATATTCCCCGATCGGCACGACCGAATGCAGCACCGTGTTCTCGTAGATGTGGATGAGGTTGTAGGCCTGGGCCCCGTCCCGCCCGCGCGTGCCGCCGACGGGGACGTTGAGATCCTGCGTGTAGCAGGTGGCCGAAGCGACGGAAACGGGAACGCCGGCGAAGGTGGCGGTCGTCGAGTAGTGCAGATGACCCGCGATGATGCCACGGACATCCGAACCGCGGATGACTTCGGCGAGGCCGTCCTGATCGCGCAACTCGACCAGGATCGCGAGGTCGAGCACGCTCGGTACCGGCGGGTGGTGCATAGCGATAATGGTGCCGTGCGGTGCGGGAATCGACAGCTCCTCGGCGAGCCAGTCCAGTTGGGAATCCGTCACCCGTCCGTAGTGGGCCCCCGGCACCGTCGAGTCGAGCGCGATGATGCGCAGTCCGTTGACTTGGTGCACGCGGTCGACGGGGCCGGTGGACGGATACTGGCCGAGCAGTCCCTCGCGGAAGTGCCCGCGGTCGTCGTGGTTGCCCATCACCCAGATGACCTTCGCGCCCATTCGCGCCGCGGCCGGATCGACGATCGCCCGCAGCTTGGCATAGGCCTCAGGGTCGCCGTTGTCGGCGAGATCGCCCGTGAACACGATCGCCTCCGGGCGTGATCCAGAGGATTCCAGTTCCCCGAAGATCTGGCGGAGATGGGCTTCGCTGTCGACTGAACCGTAGAGCGGGCCGGGCCCGGCCACGAAATGCGTGTCGCTGAAGTGGAGGATGAAGTGGTCGGGCCGCGAAAACTGGGCCGTATAACCGGTCATGTACCTATCTCACCACTACAAGCTGGCCAGCAGGTGAACGGGGCACGGCGATCCGTACCCCCAATTAGGAGGCCGCGCTGTGTGCGAAACACCCCGGAGAGGCCTAAACTGGTTCCAGCACCCGGCCAGCCCGTTCATCGTCTCGACCCCGGTACTTGAGTAGTCACTCGGTACTGAGTTGCTCGAGTCAGGGTTGGTCGAAGCGGGGTTGGTCGCGGCAGTGCTAGTGGCAGTGGCCAGCGCAGTTCGCCGACAACCGGTTCTCTCATCCCGAGGGACACGGTCGCAGTCGGTTCGGTGCTCAGAAGATGCAGGAGAAGCATGGCTCGGTCCGGTCAGGGGCAATCGGCGCAGGGTAAGGCGGGCGGCAAGTCGACGCAGCGCAAGCAATCGTCGCCGCGCAAGCCGGCGCAGCGCCAGTCGCAGCAGCGCCGTTCACGCGGCACTGACGACGCGGGTGTCATCCCGGTGCTCGCACGCGCCGTGCGCGAGGTCGAGGGCGCCGCCGAACGCGGCAAGGTCGGGCCGTCGAATCGCACCAAGTTCCAGGTCATCGCGCTGCTCATGCGCGAGGAGCGGGCGAGAGCCAGGAACGACAAAGAGGTGACGGATGCCGAGCGCACCGAGCTGCTCAAACGGCTCGACGGCGTCGCGACCATCCTTGCCAAGACAGCCGCGCGCGACACGTCGCTCATCCAGCTTCTCGCCGAAGAGACCGCCGTGACGGATGCCGCACGCACGCTTCGCCGCGACATGCTCATCGCAGCCGGCGTCGAGCTGTCTCCCGACGAGCTCATCATCGTCAGGGAACCGGACCCCGTGGCTCCCGCTGCCGAGCGCCAGGTCGTCCCCCAGTCGGTCATCGCACGTCAGCTCTCCAATCCCTTCCTCGCCCCGGACTTCAGCCAGGTCGCCAAGGCGCAGCCCGTCACCCGTCGTCTTGCCAACTGGGAACTGCTCGAGCCGCTCTTCCGCGCATTCGAATACGGTTCAGGCGGCAACGTCGCAAGCATGGACCTGCCGGATCCCATCGCGGCTGACCGCAGGGTTCCGGAGAACCTGGAACTCTTCAACCACCAGGCCGCCTTCGTCGCGAGCGCCCGCGAGGGACATCGCAGCTACCTCCTGGCCGACGAGCCCGGCCTCGGAAAGACCGCGCAGGCCCTGCTCGCCGCGCAGGTCTCCAACTCCTATCCGCTGCTCGTCGTCGTTCCCAACGTGGTGAAGATGAACTGGGCGCGCGAGGTCGAACTCTGGACGCCGAACAAGACCGCTACCGTCATCCACGGCTCCGGTGAGAACCTGGACGCCTTCGCGGATGTCGTGATCGTCAACTACGACGTGCTCGACCGCCACGTGGGCTGGCTCGGGACCCTCGGGTTCAAGGGCATGGTCGTCGACGAGGCGCACTTCATCAAGAATCGGGAGTCGCAGCGCTCGAAGCACGTGCTGGCGCTGGCGCAGAGCATCCGTGCCCGCTCCCGTAACGCGCTCATGATCGCCCTCACAGGAACACCCCTCATCAACACGATCGAGGACTTCCGGGCCATCTGGCAGTTCCTCGGCTGGATCGACGGCGAGAAGCCGACCGCGCTGCTCATGGAACGGCTCGAGGAGAACGGCCTGACGCCCGCCGATTTCGGCTTCTTCGCCGAGGCCAGGCAGACCGTGATCGACATGGGCATCGTGCGCCGCAGGAAACTGGATGTCGCGGCCGACCTGCCGAGCAAGCGCATCGCCGACCTGCCGGTCGAGCTCGACGACGACCTCGGTCGTTCCATCCGCCAGGCCGAGCACGACCTGGGAATCCGACTGCTCGCGCGCTACCGCGCTCTGCTCACGGCACGCACCGAGGCCGCCGGCATCCCGCATCCGGAACTCGTGCGTATGGTCGCAAAGGCCGAACTCGAGGAGTCGAAGGCGGCCAAGACCGGCGAGAACGTCTTCACGATGGTGCGCAAGATCGGGCAGGCCAAGGCCGTGCTCGCGGCCGATTACACGGCACAGCTCGCGCGATCGGTCGGCAAGGTCGTGTTCTTCGCGAAGCACATAGATGTGATGGATGCCGCGGAGGAGACCCTCGCCCGGCGCGGACTCAAGACGGTCTCGATCCGTGGCGACCAGACGGCCGCCTTCCGCCAGGCTCAGGTTGACGCCTTCAACAACGACCCTGACGTGTCGGTCGTCGTTGCGTCCCTCACCGCGGCCGGGGTCGGCCTCAACCTGCAGGTCGCATCGAACGTCGTGCTCGCCGAGCTCAGCTGGACGAGCGCAGAGCAGACGCAGGCCATCGACCGAGTGCATCGCATCGGCCAGGCCGAGCCGGTCACGGCCTGGCGCATCATCGCCTCGCAGACGATCGACGCGAAGATCGCCGAGCTCATCGACAGCAAGGCCGGCCTTGCGGCTCGCGCGCTCGACGGCGACGACGCCGAAGTCACCGGAGAGTCGAGCGTGCAGCTCGACGCCCTGGTACACCTGCTCGAGCAGGCCATTGGGGATGCCGCGGACTAGGAGAGTGCGGCGCGCTCGACGAGGCGTGTGATGGCGTCGGACGGGATCGATAGCCAGCTCGGACGGTTGCGCGCCTCGTAGACGGCCTCGTAGAGCGCCTTGTCGATCTCGAAGGCGTCGAGCACGGCGCGATGGTCGCGCAGATCATGCCCGGAGGCCGCGCTGTAGCCGTCGACGAAGGCGCCTCGGCAGGCGGCGGCCCAGTCGCCGGCGGAGTGCCCACCCGTGAGCGCGAAGGAACCGGCGACGTAGTCGAAGGAACGCAGCATTCCCGCGACATCCCGAAGCGGAATATCGGGCTGGGAGCGCTCTC
>JAODMW010000080.1 GCA_025464815.1 Microbacteriaceae bacterium
TCACAGTCCTGTTCGCGGTCACGGTCACCTTTCTGCTCCTCCGGCTGTTGCCAGGGGATCCAGCGCTGGCGATCGCGAGTCCGAACATGACACCGGAAGCTCGAGCGGCCCTGCTCACGCAATACGGGCTCAATCAGCCCCTGATCGTGCAATACGGCATCTATCTCTTCCAGCTCGTCCAGGGCAACCTCGGAGTGTCGTTCACGCAGAACATCCCCGTCGTGAACGTCCTGTCGCAACGTCTGCCGTGGACCCTGCTCCTCACCGGCACCGCCCTCGCGCTCACCGTGATCGTTGGCATTCCCCTCGGTGTGCTCGCGGCGTCGCATCGAGGTCGCTTTCTCGATCGCTTCGTCCAGATCGTCGGCGTCACCGGGCAGTCGATCTTCGTGCCGAGCATCGGTGTTCTCCTGCTCTTCGTCTTCGGACTCGTACTGCACTGGCTGCCGATCGGCGGAGCGTATACCGACGGGGTATACGGAGTCGCCTGGTACGGGAGCGTCGCGCAACACCTGGTCCTTCCCGCCGTCTCCCTCATGCTGGTTCAACTCGGCTCCTACGTGCTCACCATGCGATCGACCCTCATCGATGCTCTCGGCGAGGACTACACCGTGCTGGCTCGGGCGAACGGATTACCGTACTCCCGCGTGCTGTGGAAACACGCGCTGCGCAATGCGCTTCTGCCCACGACGACGCTCATCGGCCTGCAGCTCGGATTCCTCGTCGGCGGCGCGGTGCTCACTGAGACCGTCTTCGCCTATCCGGGAATCGGCCGTGGTATCTATGAAGCAGTCACCCAGCTCGACTTCCCCGTATTGCAGGGCGGGTTCCTTCTCCTGGCGATCACGGTCGTGGTCGCCAACATGATCACCGACATCGTCTACGGATTCCTCGACCCGAGAGTGAAGACCGCATGAGCATCCTGTCCAACGGTCCCTCTCCCGCGGAGGGCGCCGGCGTGATCCCTGTGGCCGAGCCGGTGGCCTCTGAGCAACCGCGCGCCTCCGTCGCGACCTGGCGCAGTTTTCGGCGGGAACCCCTTGGAATCGGCTCCCTCGCAGTCATGGCGCTGCTCATCGTGGTGGCCGTCGCAGCGCCCCTTCTCGCACCGTATCCCGCCAGCTACGGCCAGCACGTTCTCGCGCCCCCCGGGCGCTTCGGTGTCTTCGGTACCGACAGCCTCGGGCGCGACGTCTACGGCGAGGTGATCTGGGGCACCCAGCAGAGCGTGCTCGTCGCGGTGGCGGCTTCGCTCATCGCGATCGCTTTCGGAACGGCGGTCGCCGTGCTCGGCGCTTACTTCCGTCGCCTCGACACGTATATCGGCATCATCGTCGACCTCACACTGTCGCTGCCCGTTCTGCCGCTCATGATCCTCATCGCCGCGCTCGCAGGCCCGTCGACCTCCACAATCATCTTCGTGGTGGCGGCGTTCTCCTGGCCGGAGGTCACCAGGATCGTGCGCTCCCAGGCGCTGACCGTCGTCGGCCTGCCCTATGTGGATGCCGCGAGGCTGATGACGACGTCGTCGACCTGGATTCTCGTCCGCCATGTGATCCCGGCCGTGACGCCCGTGATCGTGGTCTCCGTGGTCGTCACGGCCTCCCGCGCGGTCCTCTCCGCCGCAGGCCTGGCATTCCTAGGCCTCGGAGACCCGAACACGTGGTCGTGGGGGCGCATCCTGTACGAGGCCCAGCAGTCCGGCGCCATGTCGAGCGCGTGGTGGTTGACGCTCTTCCCGTCGCTGGCGATCCTCCTCCTGGTCCTGGCGGCGACGCTCCTGTCCATCACATACAACGATGCGCGCAATCCGCGTTCGCGGCGACGCTGAGGAGATCCGATGACAGTCACGCAGTCCCCGTTCGACCAGCGGCTCGGACCAGTGGTCTTCGACGCCGTGCAATTGCGCGTGCGCGATCGCCTTGCCGGAGAGGCGCTGGATGCCGTGCTCACCGACAACCCGGAAGACGTGGCCTATCTCACCGGTTTCTTCCATCATCCGGGGGAGAGGCCGGTCGCAGTCTGGCTGGACACCGCAGGCGAGACCGTGCTTCTGGTTCCCGAGCTCGAGCGTGAGCACGCTGCGGAGCAGGGCAGCCGTGCCGAGCTCGTCTCCTTCGCCGAGTACCCGGGAATCGTCCCGCCCTTCGCAGCGCTCGCCGAGCGGGTCGGTGCGAGCGGCGCTGGGCGCAGGATAGGTTTCACGACATCGATGAGCTACCAGCGGCTCGCCGCCGTGCGTGCGCAGTTCCCACATGACGAATTCGTCCCGACGGAGCTGGTGACGATCGCGCGGTACATCAAGCTGCCGGAAGAGATCGCTCTGCATGCGGAGGCCGCACGCATCACGGATCTCATGCTCGCCGCCGGAGCGTCGTTGGTCACGGAAGCGATCGCATCCGAGGGAGTGCTTCCCAGCGAATCCGAGCTCGCCTCGCACGTCACGCGGACGGGCGTGAGCGCCATGTATTCCGAGCACGTGAATGTCGTCGTCGTTTCGCCGCTCGCCGGTGGACTCGTCTACGCCGGCGCGAACTCGGCCTTTCCGCATGGCCTGCCGTCCGGCTACCGTCTCGCGCCCGGCGACACCTTGATGCTGTCGCTCGGCTGTGCCGTCGGCGGCCGTTTCGTCGAGGGGGAGCGCACCTTCGTGCTCGGAGAACCGAGTACCGAGCAGCGCCGCTATCACGAGGCGGTGCGGCTCGCACAGGAAGTGGGCGGCTCCGCAATCGCTCCAGGAGTGGAATGCCGCACCGCGAACGACACCTGCCTCCAGGTCATCCGTGACGCCGGTCTCGGCCAGCACCTGCGACACCGCCAGGGTCATGGCATCGGCCTCGGGATGCACGAGCCACCGTGGCTCGAGAGCGGTGATCCGACACTGCTCGAGGCGGGGATGATCGTCTCCAACGAACCCGGCATCTACATCCCGGGTCACGCCGGATACCGGATCTCCGACAGCATGCTCGTGACCTCGGGAGGCTCGCGCCCGCTGACCTCATTCCCTCGAGCACTCGAGGACTGCATCATCCCGCTCTGACAGAGCCCGTCACCCTCAGGAGGGCTCCGATGACGGATGCTCGACAGCCTCAAAGAAAGTGAGCACAGAATGCCAGTGTCAACCGATCAGGCCCGGTTTGTCGAAAT